>NZ_JBXAWK010000068.1:0-30147 GCF_057291755.1 Kitasatospora sp. UYEF31 | reverse complement strand
GGGTGGGGGGGCGCGGCGCGCGGGGCCCCCCCGGGCGCATGGTGCACTCACCACCCGGGGTGGGTGGTTTCGGTATGCCCCCGCCCCGATCTCTGGAGGGGACTTCCGTACACGACCGACCTCTTGGCGTCCTACAGCCCGCGCATCGCTCCGCCGTCTACCGGCACCATCACGCCGGTCAGGTACGACGCGGCGGGCGACAGCAGGAACGCCGCGACGTCGCCGAACTCCTGCGGGGTGCCGTAGCGGCCGAGCGGGATCCCGGCCTCCTGGGAGGCCCGGAACGCGGCGGGGTCGGCCGCGAGGCCGTCCAGCTCGGTGATCCGCTCGGTCGCGATCCGCGCCGGGAGCAGGCCGACGACCCGGATCCCGCGCGGGCCCAGCTCGTCGGCCATCGTCTTGGCGGCCATGGCGAGGCCGGGGCGCAGTCCGTTGGAGATCGCCAGGCCCGGGATCGGCTGGCGGACCGACGAGGACAGCACAAAACCGATGACACCGCCGTCGCCGAGGACTTCCGCCGCGGCGTTCGCCAGGCGCAGCGCGCCGAGGAAGACCGTGTCGAAGGCCGTACGCCACTGCTCGTCGGTCGAGCCTCCGACTGATCCGGGCGGCGGACCCCCGACGCTTATCAGGATGCCGTCGAGGCGGCCGAACTGCTTCACGGTCGCGGTGACCAGGCGGGCGGCGGTGTCGTCGGCGCCGTTGTCGGCGGCCATCCCGAGGGTGTCACCGCCCAGCCGCGCGGCGGCTTTCGCGGCGGAGTCCTCCGTACGTCCGGTGATGACGACTTTCGCCCCGTCGGCCACGAGGGAGTCGGCGGCGGCGTAGCCCAGGCCGCGGGTGGCGGCGGTGACGATGTACACACGATCGCGCAGTCCAAGATCCATAGGTCGCATTCTCCCGCACGCCGACGGACCGGGGACAAGGGCGTGCGGGTGGAACAGTCACTGCCCGGGATGAGCCCGTGCTCACGGCACAGGGCCTGCCCGGGAGAAGAGTGTGCGTACGGAAGGGGTTCCTGGTTAGGTTCTGCGGTTATGGACACGCAACAGGTTCGGGAACTGATCGCGGCGGCGCATTCCGTCACGGTGCTGACGGGGGCCGGCATCTCCACCGACTCGGGCATCCCCGACTACCGGGGGCCGCAGGGTGTGTGGACGCGGGACAAGGACGCGGAGAAGCTGACCCGGATCAGCTACTACATGGCCGACCCGGAGATCCGCCGCAAGTCCTGGGTGATGCGCCGGAACAACCCCGCGCGGCTCGCCGGGCCGAACGCCGGGCACCGGGCACTGGCCGACCTGGAGGGCTCAGGCCGGCTGGCCGGACTGATCACGCAGAACGTCGACGGGCTGCACCAGCGGGCCGGGACCAGCCCGGAGAAGCTGATGGAGTTGCACGGCACGATGTTCTACGTGCTCTGCACGGATTGTGGATTCCGTACGACACTGGACGAGAACCTGGCCCGCATCGACGCGGGTGAGGACGACCCGCGGTGTGTGAAGTGCGGCGGCATCCAGAAGACCGCGACGGTGATGTTCGGGCAGGCGCTCGACAAGAGGGTCCTGGAGCGGGCCGCGATGGTGTCGCAGGTGTGCGACGTGTTCCTCGCGGTCGGCACGTCCCTCCAGGTCGAACCGGCGGCTTCGCTGTGCCGGGTGGCGCGGGAGGCCGGGGCTGCACTCGTGGTGGTCAACGCGCAGCCGACCCCGTACGACGACGTCGCGGACGCGGTGCTCCGCGAGCCGATCGGTCAGGTGCTCCCGGCGCTCATGACCGGGCTGGCCCCGCGGGGGTGAGTTCTTCCGCGTCCAGGGTCTCCAGCTCGGCTTCGACCGCGCGCAGCTCGGCCGCCTCGCGGCGGACCATGACGGTGAACGCGCCGACGAGGGCGACGACGAAGACCCACCACTGGACGGCGTACGCGAGGTTGAGGCCGAGGTCCTCGTCCTCCGGGTCGGGCAGCGGGGCGGGGGCCTCCTTCGCCTGCGGCCGCTGCTCGACCAACTGGACGAAACCGCCGTACAGCGCCGGGTAGGGGAGTGTCTTCGCCAGATCGGCGCTGTCGATCCGCATGATCTTCCCCGGCGGCAGGCCGTCGCGGTCCTTGATGCCGGAACGCGCCCTGGTCTCGTCGGGTTTTGCCCGGCCCGTGACGGTCACCTCACCGGCCGGCGCGGGCGGCACCACGGGTTCGTCCTTCTCGGAGTTCGGGCTCTTCACCCAGCCGCGGTTGACCAGGAGCGTCCTGCCGTCCCCGGTGACCAGGGGCGTGACGACGAAGAAGCCGGTCTTGGTCTCCTGGGCGCGCTGCCGGGCGAGGAGTTCGTGCCCGGTGTCGTACGTGCCGGTGACGGTCACCTGCCGCCAGCGGTCCCCGACCGGGAGGTCACGGCCGACCGCGAACAGTTCGTCCACCGGGACGGGCTTGTGCCGGAGGTTGTCCCCCATGGCCACGTTGCGGTCGTGCTTGGCCTCGTACCGGTGCAGTTGCCAGAAGCCGAGCCGCACCATGACCGGGATGAGGAGGACGACCAGGGCGAACAGGCCCAGCCAGCGGCGGGTCAGGAGGAAGCGGTACACACCCCGACGTTACCCCGGCGCGGGACGCGGTTTGACGTGAGGGTGCCGCCGCGCGCCGGTGGATCGCCGGAGTCCGTCAGGGGTTCCGGCGGGCCGGGGAGCCGCTGTCCGGCCCGGAGGTGTCCTCCGGTGGATCAGGCGGTCGCGGTGCCTCCGGCGAGCAGCGACTGCGCCAGCGCGCGGGCCGACACGGTGAACAGTGCCTGCGGGTCGGCCGGGTAGACCAGGTGGTCGGCGAGCTCCGCGTCCTGCGCGGCCAGGGTGTCCCGCCACTGCCGGACAGGAGCGGGTTCGTCGTAGTGCCGGACCATCGCGCGCTCCAGCATGACAAATCCGGCCACCAGGTGCTGCACCGCCTGGACCACCGTCGCCGCCTCCGCCCCGCGCAGTCCGGCCGCGGTGACCTCGCGCACCAGCGCCTTGCGGGCCGGGAGCATCATCAGCGCGTCCTGGCCGCGCTCGCGGACCAGGCCGATCAGGTGCGGCCGGTCCAGGATCATGCGGCGGCTGGACTCGGCGATGGAGACGACGCGCTCCACGGGGGTGTCCCCGGTGACCTCGAACGCGTCCATGTCGTGGACGACCCGCTCGACCAGGTGGTCGACCAGTGCCTCGCGGTTGCCGACGTGCCAGTAGATCGACGTGACGGCTACGCCGAGTTCGGCGGCGAGCTTGCGCATGCTCAGGCCCTGGACGCCGGACTCGCGCACCAGGCGCATGGCGGTGTCCAGGACTGTGTCGCGGGTGACGCGGGGGCCGGCGGGGGTGTCCGGGGCGGCGGGTTCCGGCTGGGGGTCGGTGTCTGTCATTGCGTCCCATTCTCCCGGTCGGCTGGTGCCTTGATGATCCTGCGGCGCGATTACCGCGGGGTTTCCCTTTACCTCGTCGGCATCGCGGTGTAACAGTGTTACAGGTCGCAGGCGGGATGCGCATCACCACGGCACTACGAGCACGACGAGCACGACGAGCACGACGAGCACGACGAGCACGACGAGCAGTACTGGCACTGCGAGCACTACTGGCACGCCGAGCACTACTGGCACCAAATACCGCGGAGGTCCGGGGGTCGCCCCCGGGACGACGCGGGACTCCGCATCCGGCACGGCCGCCGCGCGGCCGGGGATTCAAGGAACAGGTGACGTACGTGACGAAGATCCGCTACGGGGCGCGCTCCCTGGAAGCACTGCAGAAGTCCGCCAAGGCGGCCAGCTCCCTCCCGGAGATCTGGTCCTACGGCGTGGTCGCCGTCTGGGCGACCGACCCCGGGGTGGTCGAGGCGGTGCTGCCGCCGCCACTCGTCCCCGTCGCCGGGAAGCCGTGGGTCAAGGCGAACATCTCGCAGGTCGACATCCCCGGCCACCCGCTCGGCGCGGGCGCGGTCTCCGTACTCGCGCGGCACGGTGACAAGGAGGGGTGGTACGCCCTCACCCTCCCGATGACTACCGAGCGCTCGGTGATCGGCGGACGCGAGGTCTTCGGCGAGCCGAAGAAGCTCGCCGACGTCAAGGTGGAGAAGGACGGCGACCGGATCGTCGCCACCGTCGTCCGCAAGGGAACCACCTACCTGGAGATCCGCGGCACGCTCGCCGGGGAACTGCCCACCCCCGGGCCGAAGCAGTCGCTCAGCTTCTACTACAAGTTCCTGCCCGCCGTCAGCGGCGACGGCTTCGACGCCGACCCGCTGCTCGTGCACGTCGTGCGCAACGAACAGACCCGTACGGCGTCCCGCGTCGAGGGCGAAGTGATCCTCCGCGACTCGGACTTCGACCCGGTGGCCGACCTCGTCGTGCGCGAAATGGTGTCCATCACCTACGCCGAGCGCACCTCCGACCAGAGCGGCTACGTCGCCGAGCACGTCAAGGCCGACCTGGTGCTGCCGTACATCCACCAGCGCTACGACGACATCGCGCAGATCGCCGACAAGCCGCCCGTCCAGTCGGACTCCTCGACGAAGCAAGCGCAGTAAGCGAAGCAAACGAGTTAGTCGAGTTAGTCGAGTCGGACGAGACAGGCGAAGTAGAGGAATCGACATGCTGACTGAATTCACAGGCAAGGTCGCCGTCGTCACCGGCGCGGCCAGCGGCATCGGCTTCGCGATGGCCGAACGGTTCGCCGCCGAGGGTATGAAGGTCGTCCTCGCGGACATCGAACAGGGCGCGCTGGACAAGGCGGTCGCCCGGCTCACCGACGACGGCGCCGAAGCGGTGGGCGTCATCGCCGACGTGTCCGTACGCGAATCCGTCTTCGCGCTCGCCGACGCCGCGTACGACCGGTTCGGCGCCGTCCACGTGCTGTGCAACAACGCCGGCATCGGCTCCGGGTCCGAGGGCAAGATGTGGGAGCACGACCCGAAGGACTGGGACTGGTGCTTCGCCGTCAACGTCTTCGGCGTCTTCAACGGCGTCCAGGCGTTCGTGCCGCGCATGCTCGCCCAGGATGAGCCGGGGCACATCGTCAACACCTCATCCGGCGACGGCGGCATCGCCCCGCTGCCGAACGCGTCGGTGTACGCGACGACCAAGGCCGCCGTGGTCACCCTGACCGAGGCCCTGTACGCCCAGCTCAACCAGGTCCAGGCGAAGATCGGCGTGTCCGTACTCTTCCCCGGGCCGAAGATGCTGCGCACCGGACTGTGGGAGTCCTACCGCAACCGCCCCGAACGGTTCGCGAAGACGACGCCGCGAAAAACCCCGTACAACACCCTGGACGCCTGGGAGAAGGCGATGAAGGACGCGGGGCAGGAGATCGAGTTCACCCCCGTCGAGTCCGTCGCCGCCGATGTCCTCGCGGGCATCAGGGACAACCGGTTCTGGATCCTGCCGCCCAGCGGCCACAGTGACGGCCAGATCACCGCGCGTTCGCAGAGCATGCTCACGCGGTCGAACCCCGCGTACCTCGAAACCTTCGTCCTGGACAAGTGAGGAACCGATGACATCCCCCCGGGAATCCCCCGACAACTCCCCCGACCCGTACGTGGTCATCTCCTCCGACACCCACGCCGGGCTGCCGACGGAGCTGTACCGCGACTACTTGTCGACAAAGCACCACGCGGCCTTCGACGTCTTCCTCTCCGAACGTGAGGAGCAGCTCAAGGCCATCACCGACCTGGGCGTCCGCAACGAGGACTTCGCGGCCAACTGGTTCGAGACCAACGAAGAAGTGCTGCGCAGCGGCTGGGAGGTCGGCCGCCGCGACGAGGAACTCGACAAGGACGGCGTCACCGGCGAGGTCATCTTCCCGGACGCCGACGCGGTCGAATCGCGTACGTGTGTACCCTTCGGCGCCGGCCTGGGCATGGCCGGCGACATGGACCCCGAACTCGGCCTGGCCGGAGCGCAGGCGCACAACCGCTGGCTCGCCGAACTGTGCAAGACCTCGCCGGAACGCCGCCGCGGCGTCGCGCTGGTGCCCATCACGGCCGAGATGGACAAGGTCCTCGCGGAGATCCGCCGCATCAAGGCCGACGGCCTGGGCGCGGTGATGATCCCCGCGATGTGGGTGAACCAGACTCCGTACCACGACAAGAAGTACGACCCGGTGTGGTCGCTGTGCCAGGAGCTCGAACTCCCGGTGGTCACCCACTCGGGACCGGCCCCGCGTCACGAGTACGGCAACCACCTGGGCATCTACGTGCAGGAGGTCACCTGGTGGCCGTCCCGCCCGCTGTGGTTCCTTTTGTGGTCGGGCGTGTTCGAGCGGTTCCCGCGGCTGAAGTTCGGGGTGACCGAGGCCGGCTGCTGGTGGGTGCCCAACCAGCTGTGGTTCGGCGACCGGCTGATCCGCGGCTCACGCGGGGCGGCCAAGCTCTCCGGGTTCGAGGAGGTCAAGCTCCTGCCCAGCGAGTACTTCGACCGCAACTGCTTCATCGGCGCGTCGAACACCAAACGCCGTGAGATCGGCATGCGGTACGAGATCGGTGTCGGCAACATCTGCTGGGGCAACGACTTCCCGCACCCCGAGGGGACGTGGCCGGAGACGCTGCGGATCCTCAAGCAGACGTTCTCCGACGTGTCCGTCGACGAGACGCGCCAGATGCTCGGGCTCAACGTCGCCGAGGTGTACGGATTCGATGTCGGCAAGCTGACCGCACACGCCGCGAAGGTCGGTGTCACGCCCGCGACCCTGGGGCAGACGAACCCCGACGGAACGCTGAAGGACCTCGACACCAAGTGGGCCGCGGCGAAGGAGATCGGCCGTCACTGGCTCACCGGTCACGACACCGGGGCCTTCGTCAACCCCGAAGCCGGCAAGGGGTGAGCGGACTATGACTCAATCCCCGACCACGCCCCCCGGCGGCACCGCCCCTGAGCGCGAAGTGCCTGACAGGTACACGGTGATCTCCGCCGACTGCCACGGCGGCGGCGAGATGTTCGGCTACCGCGACTACCTGCCGGCCAGGCTCCACGGGAAGTTCGACGCATGGGCCGCGGCGTATGAAATCCCGTACGACGACCTGAAAGGCGACCTGGGCCTGCGCAACTGGGACTCGGACCGGCGGATGGGCGACCTGGAGGCCGACGGGGTGGTGGCCGAAGTCATCTTCCCCAACACGGTGCCGCCGTTCTTCCCCAAGCCGTCGCTGACCGACCAGGTCCCGGCGGCGAACGCCGGTGACCAACAACTGCGCTGGGAGGGCCTCAAGGCGCACAACCGCTGGATGGCCGACTTCTGCCAGGCGACCCCCGGGCGCCGCGCCGGGATCGTGCAGATCATGCTCCAGGACATCGACGCGGCCTGCGCCGAGGTCCGCTGGGCCAAGGAGGCCGGGCTCACCGGCGGCGTCCTGCTCCCCGGGACCCCGCCCGGCTCCGGGCTCGTCCCGCTGTGGCAGTACGACTACTACAAGCCCCTGTGGGACACCTGCGAAGAACTCGGCATGCCGGTCAACCACCACACCGGCAGCGCAGCACCCCCCGCGGGCGACACGGACGTCGACAAGGTCGTCTTCCTGACAGAGGTGTCGTGGTGGGCACACCGCGCCTTCACCCACCTCATCGTCTCCGGCACGATGGACCGCCACCCGGGCCTGGACTTCGTGTTCACCGAACAGGGCACCGCGTGGATCCCGGAGGAGTGCCGCCGGCTCGACTACTACTGGCACCGCATGGGCACGGCCGTCGGGTCCCAGGAGTACGAGTGGGGCCACAACCTGGTGCACTCCATGGAACTCAAGCCGTCCGAGTACTGGGCCCGCCAGTGCTACGTCGGTGCGAGCTTCCAGCGCCCCGCCGAGGCGAAACTCCGCTACCAGGTGGGCGTGGACCGGGTCATGTGGGGGAGTGACTACCCCCACAGGGAGGGCAGTCACCCCTTCACCCGGGAAGCGCTCCAGCTGACCTACAACGGCCTCGACTACGAAGAAGTGGCCCAGATGGTCGGCGGCAACGCGGCCCGTCTCTACGGCTTCGACCTCGACGCCCTGGCCCCGCTCGCGGCGAAGTTCGGACCGCTGGTCTCCCAGGTCGCGCAGCCGCTTGAGGTGATCCCGGAAGGGGCCCTCAAATGCCCGGCGTTCGTGGGGGCCGTCGGAGTGAAGCCGTAACGCGCCGGGGTCCGCACCTGTGCGGACCCCGACACGTTTCTCAGTCCCGCGTGAGCGCCTGCTGCGCCGGCACCGGGTTGTAGAACTCCCGCTGGTCGCAGATCAGTCCGTCCCGGAAGCGCAGCACGCTGATGTACGTGTTCTCGTACGTCTTGCCCGTCGTGGCCACCTCGCCCTCACTGGTGAACTCCACGATGAGCGTGTCCGGGTCGACGCACTCGTGGAACGTGGTCATGGTCAGCCGCAGCGAGAACACCTCAAGCGCCTTGACCAGGTAGGCCTTCACCTCCGCCCTGCCCGTAACTCGCACGGGGGGTTCGGCGTACGGGAACTGCAGCACGACGTCGCCGGTGTAGTTCTCCAACTGTGCGGCGAGGTCTCCCGCGGTCACCGCGGCGAAGGCCCGTTTGGCCGTGGCGAGGTTACGGGCCCGCCGGTAACGCGCCAGGGCAGGCTCAGCGAGGGTCCGGCCGAAGCTCTCAGGGACTGTCATGGCGTCATGCTGACGCCCCGTGGCGTATGCGGCAAGGCCTCTTCTGCGCCAGCCCTCCCCGCCGCCCTCTTTGCTGTCCTTCCCGCCGCCCTTCCCGCCGCCCTCGCCGCGGGCTTCGCCGCCGTCGCGCGCCCCGGGCAGCTCCGGCACCCGTACGGGGACCGGCCGGGTCTCCGGCAGCGCCCGGAAGCACAGCACACTCACCACCGACAGAGCGAACAGCCAGACCGCGACACCCCACGGCGGCCCGTCCGCGCCGTCCGAGACCGCCGTCGCGACGATCGGGGTCAGCGCGCCGCCCAGCACCCCGCCCAGGTTGTACGCCGTCGACGCGCCCGTGCAGCGCACCCGGGGCGGGAACAACTCCGGGAGGTAGGCGCCGATCACCGCGAACATGGTGACGAACGCGAGCAGCGACACCGCCAGGCCGAACGTCATCAGCACCGGCTGCGCCGTCTGCAACAGCCACACCATCGGGAACGCCCACAGGCCCATCGCCACCGAACCGGTCAGGCACAGCGGACGCCGTCCGAACCGGTCTCCGAGGATCGCCACCACCGGCGTGGACACACCCTTGAGCAGCACCGCGACCATGACGCACCCGAGGACCACCGTCCGGCCCACGCCGAGGTTCTCCGTCGCGTGGTGCAGCGCCCACGTGGTGGCCGTGTAGAAGGTCGCGTAGCCCGCCATGAGGCCGCCGGCCGCCAGCAGCGTCAACCGCCAGTGCTCCCGTACGACTTCGGTCAACGGCAGGGCGTCCTGCCCCTGTTCCGCCGCGGACGGCTGTCCCGCCAGCCGCTTGTGTGCCAGCTCCTTGAAGGCCGGGGTCTCCTCCATCGACGCGCGCAGCGCCAGCCCGGCCAGGGCCAGCACGCCGGCGAACCAGAACGGCACCCGCCAGCCCCACGACTCGAACTGCGCGTCCGTCAGGTTCGCCGACAGGGTCAGCATCACGCCGTTCGCCAGGAGGAAGCCCACGGCGGGGCCGGTCTGCGGGAAGCTCGCCCACAGTCCGCGCCGCCCCGGCGGGGCGTGCTCGGTGGCCAGCAGTACCGCGCCGCCCCACTCGCCGCCGAGCCCCAGGCCCTGGAGGAAGCGGAGCGACACGAGCAACACCGGTGCCGCGACACCGATGTGACCGTACGTCGGCAGCAGCCCGACGAGCACGGTCGCCAGACCGGTCAGCAACAGGGAGAACACCAGCACGGGGCGCCGCCCGTACCGGTCCCCGACATGCCCGAACAGCACTGAGCCCAGCGGCCGGGCGAGGAAGCCGACGGCGTACGTGGCGAACGCCGCCAGTGTCCCGGCCAGATCGGAGAACTCCGGGAAGAACAACGGGCCCAGGACGAGCGCGGCAGCCGTCCCGTACACGAAGAAGTCATAGAACTCGATCGCGGTCCCGGAGAAGGACGCTGCCGCGATCCTCATCATCGAAACCGGCTCCGGCGGGCGTTTCTGCGGCAATTCGGTCGTGGTGGTCACACCGGACCAACGACCGTACGGGTGAACCGGTTGTCACCCGCCGGGGGGAGCGGGCGGCGAGGCCCCGTCGCGCGCCGGGGGCCGCACCTGCGGCGGCTGGGCGAGCGCGAGGTCACGCTGCCACTGCGCCCCGGGCGCGTCGTCCCCCGTGTGACCGAGCGCCCAGGCCGGGTTCTGGCACATCGCGGTGTGCGCCAACTGCGTCGCGGGCAAGGTCACCGGCCACGCGAGCAGGTGCCCGCACAGCCACCAGAACCGGGTCAGGACGGTCGCCGAGGGGTCTTCGTCCCGCCGCCCGGTGTCCGGCCGCGACCGGAAGTACTCGTGCCGGTACCACGTGCGCAGCAGGTCAGGCCAGCGCTGCCCGGCCACCGGAGCGCCGTCCCGGTCCCGTAGCTGGCCGTCCGGGAAGTGCACCCTGCGGGCGATCACCGAGACCACCCGCAGGTTCAACGCCCGCCGCAGCGGCGCGAGCAGGACCGTCACGGTGCCGCACACGACCCAGGTCGTCACCGAAGGCGCGACCGCGAAGACCGCGAACACGACGGTCCCGACAGTGGCCAGGGGCAGCCCCACACTCCGTACGGCCAGCGGTTCGGTGTAGACCTTCAACGGAGTGATCGGCGAGTGGAACACGGTGTCCGGGTGTTCCCGGGTGCGCCCGTACGCGGCCTCGTCGAACCCCAGCCGGCGGGCCCGCCGCCAGGTGTGCAGTTGCGCCCAGGCCAGAGTGAACGACACGACAACGCCGGCGGTGCCGAAAAGCAGCCACGGCAGTGAAAGGTGCAGGGACATACACCGTCCCCCTTCGAACACGCGGTCGGAGAGTTCCCGCTGTGACGGAGCATTCCCGCCCATGACGCCTCTCATAGCTGTGATCCGGCCGCAGCTGACCGGTTTCCAAGAACCGCGTGTACGTTAAAGCACGTATCCGTACGCCGTGATCTTGAGGAGGTGCACCCGTGCTCGCGACACTGATCAATCTGGTGGTGCGCGTCCTCGGTCTTGACCTCCCGGCCACCGGCGGCCTGGCCGCCGTGCTCGCCGTGGCGCTGCTCAGCACGCTGACCGCCGTGCTCGCCCAGCAGTCCGGCGCGGACCAGTACGAATCCGGCAGCCCCGCACACGTGCGCGGGGCCGTGCTGCGTGCCCAGGCACTGCGCCTGGCCTTCCTCCCCACCCGCGATCCGGACGGTCCTGGGCGCTCGCGCCCCAGGGCCCCGGGACCGGCCCCGGCAGCCGCCGGGCGAGCACGGGTGAACCTCCAGAACCCCTGAGAAACCCCTGAGAAACCCCTGAAGCCCTGCCCCGGCGGCCTGCCTGACGACGCATCGCATCCGATGACCATCGTCCGGAAGGGCCACCCGCATGTCCGTGTCCAGCCGATTCACCGATCCCGCAGCCGATTTCGTCACCGCCTTCGCGCACGTGTTCGCGCCACTCCTGGGCACCGGTTCGGTCGCCGCCGCCGTCATCCTCACGACCATCGGCGTACGGATGCTGTTGCTTCCGCTGGCCTACGCCCAGGCCCGGGCCGGAGTCCTGCAAAAGCATCTGGCACCCCGGGTCGCCGAACTCAGGACCCGCCACAAGAAGGACCCGCGGGTGCTCCAGCGCGAACTGACCGCGCTGTACAAGCAGGAAGGCGGCTCGCAGTTCGCCGGCTGCCTGCCGATGCTCGTCCAAGCGCCGTTCTTCATGCTGGCCTACCACCTGTTCAGCGGGTCCGGGCTGGGCGGTTCGCTGTTCGGCACGCCGCTGGGACTGCACCCGTACAGCGGTTTCGCGGCGGCGTACGCGCCCGTCCTCATCGGCCTGGTCGTCCTCGCCGCAGTGGTCGCCTACGCGCACACCCGGCAGGCCGCACGGTACGCGGACCCCAACGCCCCGGTCCTCCCCGGCGCGTCACTCATGCGCTGGATGCCGTTCGGCACCGTCATCACCACCGCGGTCGTACCGCTGGCCGCCGGGCTCTACCTGCTCACCAGCTCGGCCTGGACGGCCGCCGAACGACCCGTGCTCCGCTACGTGGCCCAGCGGCGTTTCAGGGCGGTCAGTGCGACGGCATAGCGTGGAGTCCGGAAAACGGCGGTAGACAAGCCGTAGACAACGTCATACATCTGAAGGGCGATCACCCCGTGGCCACCAACCGGTTCAGCGCACCCTGCGCCAACTGCTCCACCCGCGTCGACGCAGGCCAGGGCGTCCTCGTCCGGCAAGGCAGCAAGTGGCTCACCTACTGCCCGGAATGCGAACCCAAGCCCGTCGCCCCCGCGCGCGGTGAGCACGCCGGCTGGCACCGGGGGGCCCTGGCGGCCTTCGACCTGGAGACCTCCGGCGTCGACCCGGAACAGGACTTCATCGTCACCGCCGCAGTGTGCGCCGCCGCCGGCACCTCCACCTGGCTGGTGGACCCGGGCAGCAAGGAGATCCCCGAAGAGGCCTCGAACATCCACGGGATCACCACGCAGTACGCCCGGGAGCACGGCCGCCCGGCGGTGGAAGTCGTTGAGGAGATCGCCCAGACGGTCGCCGGCCACTTCAAAGCCCGGACGCCGCTGGTCGTGTACAACGCCTCCTTCGACCTGACCTTCCTGGAGGCGGAACTCCGGCGCTACGGCCTCGCCTCGCTCGCCTCGCGGGTCCCGTACGTCGGCCCCGTCGTCGACCCGTACCTCATCGACAAGCAGCAGGACCGCTTCCGCAAGGGCAAGCGCACCCTAGGCGTGACCACCGCCTTCTACCAGGTGGCGCTCGACGACGCGCACACCGCCGAGGCCGACGCCCAGGCCAGTCTGCTGCTCGCCCGCGAACTGGGCGCGCGCTACCCCGCGGTCGGCACTCTCGACCCGGACGACCTGCACCGGCAGCAGGTCGACTGGGCGGCGGCGCAGGCGGCGTCGTTCCAGGAGTACCTCGACCGCACCAAGCCCGGCCACGGCGAAGTGATCAACGGTCAGTGGCCGGTGACCGCGGCCTGAGCTGCCCGCGGCCCGTCCGCGGCCGGGCATCGGCCGGGCGCCCGTGGAACAGCAAGACCGGGTGACGGAGAATCGCGGCCGACGCGATTCTCCGTCACCCGGTCTTGGCGGAGCCTCAGTTGTCTTCCGTCGGCCGGTGGACCTCAGCTGGCTTTTCGATCGGCCGGGGAACCTCGGCCGCCTCTGCCTTCGCCTTCGCCACGGCGGCGCCCGAAGCGCTCTCGAAGAACCGCAGCAACTCGACCGGGAACGGCATCACCAGCGTCGAATTCTTCTCCGCCGCGACCTCGACCACCGTCTGCAACAGCCGCAGCTGGAGCGCCCCGGGCGTCTCGGCCATGATCGCCGACGCGTCGGTGAGCTTGCGCGCCGCCTGGAACTCACCGTCGGCCGTGATCACCCGGGCCCGGCGCTCCCGCTCCGCCTCGGCCTGCCGGGACATCGAACGCTGCATGGCCTCGGGGATCCGCACGTCCTTCAACGCGACCCGGTCGATCTCGATCCCCCAGCCGATCGCCGGGCTCTCCAGCGTCGTCTCCAGGTCCTCGTTCAACGCCTCACGGTTGCTCAGCAGGTCGTCGAGCACGGTCTTGCCGATGATCGACCGCAGGGACGTCGAGGCCACCTGCTCGATCGCGTACACGAAGTTCTGCACCTTGATCGCGGCGTTGTACGGATCGACCACCCGGAAGTAGACCACCGCGTCGACCTTCACCGAGACGTTGTCCCGCGTCATGCCCTCCTGTGAGGGAATGGGCAGGGTCATCACCTGGACGTTGACCTTGGTCATCCGGTCCACCAGCGGGATCAGCAGCGCGAGGCCGGGTTCCCGCGGTCTGGCCTGCGCCCGGCCGAAGCGGAAGATGATTCCCCGCTCCACCTGGTTGACCACCCGGATCCCGCCGAACATCGCCCACAGCACGACAAAACCGACGACCCCGAGCAGTATCCACAGGACGATCACGAAGACTCCCGGTGCGACTGGGCCGGGCGCGTGTCCGGTACGGGCACGCGTTGCCGGGAGCTTCAAGCGTACGTTCGGATCCGCCGGACGCACAGGAGACGACACGTATCGGTGCAGTACGCGTTTCACCAAGCCCGCAGGTGCCCGCCTCCGTCCTGGGCCGCGCCCGCCCTCGTCCTGGGCCGCGCCCGCCCTCGTCCTGGGCCGCGCCCGCCCTCGTCCTGGGCCGCGCCCGCCTCCGTCCTGGGCCGCGCCCGCCTCCGACATAAAGTGGCCCGCATGAGTAGAAGCGCTGATGTGCTGCACGTCCGGGGCCGGGTTCTCGTCGGTCCCGAGGAGGTCCGGGACGAGCTGTGGGTCGTCGGCGGCCGGATCACCTTCGACCGCCCGGCCGCCGGGCCCGACGCGGTCATCGACGGCTGGGTCCTCCCCGGCCTCGTCGACGCGCACTGCCACGTCGGCATCGACGAGCACGGCGCGGTGGACGACGCGACCAGCGAACAGCAGGCGCTGACCGACCGGGACGCGGGTGCGCTGCTGCTCCGTGACGCCGGGTCAGCCGCCGACACCCGGTGGATCGACGGCCGCGAGGACCTGCCCCGGCTCATCCGGGCGGGCCGGCACCTGGCGCGGTCGCGGCGCTACATCCGCAACTACGCGCACGAGATCGAGCCGGGCGACCTGACCGCGTACGTGGTGCGGGAGGCCAGACGCGGTGACGGCTGGGTCAAACTCGTCGGCGACTGGATCGACCGCGACCGCGGCGACCTCGCGCCGTGCTGGCCGCTGGACGCCCTCAAGGAGGCCATCGCCGCCGCGCACGCCGAGGGCGCGCGGGTCACCGCGCACTGCTTCAGCGAGGAGTCGCTCCCGGACCTCGTCGAGGCGGGCATCGACTGCGTCGAGCACGCGACGGGACTGACGCGGGAACTCATCCCGGTGTTCGCTGAAAGAAACGTCGCCATCGTGCCGACGCTGGTCAACATCGACACCTTCCCGGGCATCGCGGCCGGGGCCGAGGCGAAGTTCCCGGGCTACGCGGCGCACCTGCGCGACATGCACGCCCGCCGCTACGAGACGGTCGCGGCGGCGTACGACGCGGGCATCCCGGTCTACGTGGGCACGGACGCGGGCGGCTCGCTGCCGCACGGCCTGGTCGCGCAGGAGGCCGCGGAGCTGGTCAAGGCCGGTCTGCCGGTGTCGGCGGTGCTGAACGCCACGGCCTGGGGCGCGCGTGCGTGGCTGGGCCGCGACGGTTTGAGCGAGGGTGCCGGAGCCGACTTCGTCGTGTACGGGACGGACCCGCGCGCGGACATCCGCACCCTGGCGGCACCGAAGGCGGTCGTGCTGCGGGGCAGGGTGGTGGCTCCGGCGCGGCCTTGATCGCTGAGCGGTGGATGGCTTCGCGGATGATCTCGGCTTCGCCTAGCCCGTCGGCTTTGGCAGCGGCTTTGATGATGGCGAGGTCTTCAGCGTCGGCGTAGACCGTGGTCCGTTTGAGTGTCATGAATATATGGCGCCGCAGGCATACCTTTGAATTTCCGGTACTCACGCCCGGTGCGCGGACCGGCGACCTGTAGGCCCGGTCGCGTACGCCTGATCACGAACCGCCCGGCCAGCCGCGGTCAGCCGCACTACCCGCTCCTCCCGCACCGGAGTCACCAGCCGCCCCACCTCCCCCAGGACCCCCTGCGGCAGCCGGGCCGGCAGCACCGCCGCCACCCCCACCGCCGCGATCGACAACCCGGGTGTCCCCACCGTGTCCAGGCCCACCGTCAGTCCGGCCGCCAGGACCGCGCCGGGAGCACTCCGTACGCCGAAAACGACAACGGCCGCGAACCACACCAGCCCGTACACCGGGTCGAAGGCCGTGGCGTCGAAGGACCTCCCGGTCATCCCGAGGAGGGCCCCGCCGAGCGCCGCGAGCGACGCCGACAGTGCGAAGACCGAAACCTTCAGCCGCGGCACGTCGATGCCGACCGCCCCGGCGCCCAGTTCGCTGTCGCGCATCGCCGACAGCAACTGCCCGGTGCGGCTGGACCGCACCTGCCAAATGGCCGAGAGAGCAACCGCGAGACACAGCAACTCAAGCAAATAGAAAGCCCGTTCGCCGGTGAACGGCCACGGGTGGTCAAGGTGCAGACCGGTCGTGAACAGCGGCTGGGCGAACACCAGGCGGCTCAGCACCGCCGCGACCGCGAAGGTGGTCAGCGCCAGCGCGAGTCCGTGCCGCCGCACCGCCGTCCGGCCGGTCAGCCACCCCACGGGTGCGGCGATCAGTGCGGCGGCGGACAGCCCCAACAGGCCGGGGAGCGCCGGAAGTCCGAAGAGCTGACCACTTGTCAGCGATGCGGCCAGCAGCGCGCCGAGCCCGGCATAGCCGGCCTGGCCCAGCGAGAGCTGCCCGGCGTACCCGGTCAGCAGCACCAGCGACAGGAGGACGACCGCCAGCGCGGGCACCTGCTGCGCAGTGCGTAGATCCTCCGGGCGCAGGAAGAACGGGACGAGGAACAGGACCGGATACGGCAGCCACCAGCCTGCCGGCGCAGGCGGAGACGGCCGTACGGAAGGACTCGTGCGACCGGCCACCTCGCGCAGCCGGGGCAGGGCCAGCAGTGCCACCAGCATCACCACGACGAAGAGGTTCGACTGCGCGGCCTGCAGCAACTGGCCCGTACGGCCCGCCGGTTCGACCCGGGACAGCTCGGCCTGCCCGATGCCGACGGCGAGCGCGGCCAGCACCGCCACCGGCAGGGAGACCAGGCGCGCGGCCACGGCCACGCCGAACGTCTCGAACACGAGCAGCGGCAGCCCGTACGGATCAAGCCGCAGGTGCGGGGCCAGGAGGATCCCGGTCAGCCCGGCGACCGCCGAGCCGAACGCCCAGCCCAGGGCCGACAGTCGGTCGGTGCGTACGCCGAACAGCGCGGCGAGGTCGCGGTTGTCCACAGTCGCCCGCAGCCGGACGCCGAGCAGGGTGTGGCGCGTCACCACGCCGACCAGGGCCGCGACAGCCAGCGCCGCGCACAACTCGGCGAGCGCCGACCGGGGCAGCGAAGCCCCGCCGGGCAGCCGGAACGACCCGCCCGGCAGGAGCGACGGCGGATCGAGTTTCACCTCCGTGCCCCACACCAGCGTCACCGCGCCGATGAGCAGCACGAAGACGCCGAGGGTCGTGGTCAGCCGCTGCGCGGTGTCCTGGAGACGGCGGAAGACGTACCGCTCCAGGACCAGCCCGAACGCGGGGGAGACGACCAGCACGTCGAACAGTGCGGCGGGGACTACGGGCCAGTGCCACACCCGCACTTGATGCCACAACAGGTAGGCCGCGGCCATCGCGGTCGCCCCGAAGGACAGGTTCAGCACCCCGGTCGCCCGGTAGGAGGTGATCAGCCCGACGGCGGCCAGCGCGGCGACGGACCCCACCCCCAGGCCGGCCAGCGCGAGGTCGACGGTGAGCACGGCTCAGGCCTCCGGCCTGGTCGGCCCGTCCGGCCGGAAGTCCCGGACCGGCGTCGAGCGTGCCGACGTGTCCGGCGGTGCCTTCCCGGATGGCACCTCCCCGGACGGCACTTCTTCGACAAGGAGCCGGTGCAGTTGACCCACCTGCCGCCGGGTCCGGGCGTCCGGACGGGCCGCGAGCACCGACCCGGCGACGATCAGCGCCGCCCCGGGCACCGTCGCCGAAGCCAGGTAGGGGATCTGCCGGGCCGCGTACTTCTCCCCGGAGACGCCGTACCAGCCCAGGAGGCACAACAGCACGCCGATCCCGGCGGCCAGCGGCCCGGCGTACCGGGACAGGAGGTGCCGCACCCGCAATGAACCGCCCATCGTGCCCACCCGTCGTCTAAGGTCCAGCAACCGGAGATTCAGCAACCGGAGTCCGGCAGCTGGAGTCCGGCAGCCGGAGTCCAGCCCCGAAGATGTCAGAGGTTCCGCAAGCAGTCTGCGCCCGGCGGACTAAAACCCGCCGGGATCCCTTCCAAAGATCGCCGCGACAGGAAACGATTGCGTACCGACCGGGGCTGCGCGGTGTTCTGTGCTGCGTCTTCGGAGAGAACATGCTTCCCCCACCGGGATTCTGATGGCACGTCGACTGATACAGATGGAGATCTGGACCATGGCACCGACTGGAACACGTAGCGCTCGCCGGGCCGCATGGGTCGCGCTCCCCGCAGTGGCGGCACTGCTCTTCACCGCCGGTTGCGGCGGCGACGACAAGAAGGACGACGCCAAGACGACACCGTCCGCCTCGGTGCCGGCTGCCGCGCCGACCACGCCGGCCCCGGCGACTTCCACCCCCGCCGCCCCGGCGACGACCGCCGGCGCCCCGGGCACCCCTGCGGCCCCCGGTGCCGCACTGACCGGCGAAGCCGCGACGATCGCCACGAACTGGGAGAAGTTCTTCGACGCGAAGACCCCCATCCCCGAGCGCAAGAAGCTGCTCCAGGACGGCGACACCAAGCTCAGCACGGCGGTCGACAGCCTGACCACCAACCCGCAGGTCGCCCCGCTCATGGGACAGGTCTCCGCCAAGGTGAACAAGGCCGAGGCCGCCGGTGACAAGGCGACGGTCACCTACGACATCCTGATGGCCGGCACTCCGGCGATGCCCGACACGCCGGGCAACGCGGTCAAGCAGGACGGCACCTGGAAGGTCGGGGCCAAGTCCCTGTGCACCCTCCTGGGCACGCTGGGCGCGGCTCCGGCGGAGTGTGCTTCCTACACCACGTGACCGACCACGTGACCGACCACGTGACCGACCGCATGACCGACCATGTGATCTACCGCGTGGTGTGAGACCAGGGGGTGACGGGCAGTGGGACGCGCGCGCGCAGTGCTGTGCGTCCTGCTGCTCCTCGCCCTCACGGCGTGCGGTTCGCGGCTGCCTGAGAGCGACTTCGCACAGCCGGGGCCCGGCCCGGCCACGGGCGGCAACCGGGCCTCCGACGTGGGGGTCACCCCGGACGAGATCACCGTCGGCATGGTCGACACCGCCTCGGGAGTGCTCGGCAAGGAGACCTTCTCCGGGCCGGTGTACGGCGCGCAGGCATACTTCAAGGCCCTCAACGACCGCGGCGGGATCAACGGCCGCAAGGTCAAGGTGGTGCGCTGCGACGACGAGGGCAGCGGCGCGGTGAACCAGGCGTGCGTGCGCCGCCTCGTCGACCAGGACAAGGTCTTCGCCTTCGCCGGCAACAGCGTCTTCAAGTACGACGGCGCCGGGTACGCCTCGGCCAAGGGTGTGCCGGACATCGGCGGGCAGCCGGTCGGGACGGCGTACGAGACCTACCCGCACCTCTACAGCCTCTACGGCAGCAAGGCGCCCAGGAACGGCACCGTCGGCTGGAACGGGCAGCTGTACGCGGACACCTCCGCCTACCGCTACTTCAAGGAGCACCTCGGCGCGCGCACCGCCGCCGTCGTCTCCTACAACCAGGCCGACTCCACGCGCTTCGCGCAGACCATCGCCGCCGGGCTCCGCGCCGAGGGCTACACGGTCGTCGGCAAACAGGTCGACTTCGCCCTGCCGAACTACGCCGCGGCCGCCGCTGACATGCGCAGCAAGGGCGTGGACATCGTCTTCGACGCGGTGGACAGCCGCGGCAACGCCCAGTTGTGCAAGGCGATGGACGACGCGGGGCTTCGGGTCGCAGCCAAGGTGACGAACGTGCAGAACTGGAACTCCCGTACGGGCGAAGACTTCAAGGACGCCCCGACGTGCCGGCAGTCCGTCTTCGCCACCGGGAACAGTCGGGCGTACGACGACACCGGGCACCCGGCCGTCGCGGAGTTCCGGGCGGCGGTGCGCACACACTTCCCCGACCGTGAAGGTCTCCTGTCCCAGTGGGAGCTGGAGGGCTGGGCGTCGGCGATGTGGCTCACCGACGCCGTCGCCTCCTGCGGCGCGGACGTCACCCGGGCCTGCGTCGAGCGATTCGTCAACCGGCCCGGGGGCTACGACGCGCGCGGACTGCTGATCCCCGTCAGGTTCACCGTGACCACCGCACAACAGGCGGCGGCCGTAGCACCGGTCTGCCTCAACGTGGTGCGCTGGCAGGACGCGGCGAACGGCGGCCGCGGCGGCTGGGCCGGACAGGTGCCCGACATGAACACCAACTGCGCCGACGTGCCGTCGCTGCCGTACAAACCGTGAGTCCCGCGGGCTTCAGTCGCGCCGCCGCAGACCCTCGATCGTCAGCAGCTGGCCCTGGATGCCCATCAGCAGGCCGCGGGACACCGCCCGGGCCGGGACCAGCGAACGCGGGGCCCGGATCGGGAACGGCAACGGCACCATCCCGTACGGACGGCGCGCGGGACCCGGCGCGCGTGCCGGGCCGGACGTGGAAGCGGGGGAATCTGGCATGTCGTACACCCACTCGTGGAGTCGTACCCGCCGACATAGGCGGGTGTTCTGCTCAACGATGGCGGATGCCCCAAGTAGCTGCCTGTCACACGGTTGGTGCACATCCGGCTCACCCGGGCGGCGCAGCGCGGACTTGACTGCGCCCCTGTGCTGCCTATATCCAGGCTCCAAGCGCGGGCTGTTCTGATTCCGGGCTCCAAGCGCGGGCGTCGTCCTCACATCCCCGTCGCTGCGCTCCGGGGCTGTTCGGCGCCCGCGCGTCGCCCGGTCAAACCGCGACCTCCGGTCGCGCTCGGGACGCTGCGCGCCCGTCGCCTGGTGGTGGCGCGGGTCCGCTCAGCTGCCTACGGGTGCGGTTTCCGGGCCGGGCACCCGGCCGTCTTGTACGAGGTCTTGTACTCGAAGTGCCACGCTTCGTTGTCGTAGGTCCGGCACCAGCCGTACGGGCTGCCCTTGCCCTGGAGCCACGTCTGCGCCGCAGCCGGGCCGATGTCGATCGCGTTGCCCTGGACGTGCGAGGACTCCGCCGGCGGCAGGACCCGCATCCGGGCCGCCGCGACGGAGCCCTTGTCCTTGACCTCGGCGTCCCAGATGCGCTGCTGGTGCTCCTGGGACCGCTTGCCCGAGGTCAGGCCGAGGGTGATCCCGGCATCCGCCATGGCGGTTTTGATCTTCGTGTACGCGGCGGACGCGTCCGGGTTCAGCTTGCCAGGGTTCGTGGCGTCGGCCTTATCCTGCGCGCTGGCCTCCGTGGCCGGGCCCTCATCCGTGTCCGGAGCGGAGGAGGTGGAAGCCGGTGCGGACGCCGACGGCGGTGCCGACGAGGGTCCCCGGCCCGCAGCGGCACTCGCGGACGGGCTCTGCGTCGCCGGCGGCTGGGCGAGCGGAGTCACCGACACCGGTTCCGGTGTGGGGGCCGAAGCCTTGTCGCCGCTGCCTGAACCGCACCCGGTCAGCGTGAGCGCGAGTGTCAGGCTCAGGGCCCCACCCGCCGCCGCCGTGCTCCGGATGCGTACTCCGGTCTGCTGTTTCACTGCACTGTCCTTCCCACGCGGATTCCCCGGGAGGGATCACGCGTGGTGGGGCGCGCGGGGTTACATAAACGGGTCGTGGCCTAAATCACACCGGTTGCGGCCCGGCCGCAGTCCGCCGTCCGTAGGCGGCTCCCCCCGGTGCACAGTGCGTACTCTGGGAACCTGGTCAGCCGAGGAGGAGCCCCGTGAGCGACGTAGGTCAGGCTAATGAACCGCAGGTGACCGGAGGTCTGGTCGACACCTTCGGGCGGGTGGCCACGGACCTGCGCGTCTCGTTGACGGACAAGTGCAACCTGAGGTGCACCTACTGCATGCCGGAGGAAGGTCTGCAGTGGCTGGCCAAGCCCGAACTGCTGACCGACGGGGAGATCGTCCGCCTGGTCCGGATCGGCGTGGAACTCCTGGGGATCGAAGAAGTACGGTTCACCGGGGGCGAACCCCTGCTGCGCCGGGGGATCGTGGAGATCATCGCCGCCTGCGCGGCCCTGGAGCCCCGGCCGCGGCTCTCCCTGACCACCAACGGCATCGGCCTGGCCCGTACGGCCGTGGCGCTGAAGGCCGCCGGGCTCGACCGTGTCAACGTCTCGCTGGACACTCTGAGCGCCGAGCGGTTCGCCACGCTCACCCGCCGGGACCGCCACGTCGACGTGCTCGCCGGTATGGCCGCCGCGCACGACGCCGGTCTCACCCCCGTCAAGGTGAACACCGTGCTCATGCGGGGCACGAACGACGACGAGGCCGCCGCGCTGCTGCGCTGGTGCCTCGGCCGGGGCTACGAACTCCGGTTCATCGAGCAGATGCCGCTGGACGCCCAGCACGGCTGGGACCGCACGCTGATGGTCACCGCCGAGGAGATCCTGGCGCAGCTCCGGGAGGAGTTCACCCTCACCGCCGAAGGACAGCGCGGCAGCGCCCCGGCCGAGCGGTGGCTCGTGGACGGCGGCCCCGGCAGCGTTGGGGTGATCGCCTCGGTGACCCGCCCGTTCTGCGGGGCCTGCGACCGCACCCGGCTGACCGCCGACGGCCAGATCCGCAACTGTCTGTTCGCGCGGGAGGAGTCCGACCTGCGGGCGGCCCTGCGGGGCGGCGCCCCGGACGACGAGATCGCGGCGCGCTGGCGTGCGGCGATGATGACAAAGAAAGCCGGGGCCGGGATCGACGACCCGGCGTTCCTCCAGCCGAGCCGCCCGATGTCGGCCATCGGTGGCTGAACGCGCGTTCCCACAGAGACATCTAACAGACTGTCAGGGAGAAGTCGGGCGACTTCGTACGCAGCTCCTGGAGGGCTCCGGCGGCCGGATCGTCGCCGAGGGGGTCCACCGCTCGACGGAGGGCGGCTCCCAGCCTGGTGCGCTCCGGCCCGCCGTCAACAAACCACCGGCGGCTTTGAACCCCTGAGACTCCAGGCATCCGTGATGCTCGGAGGCGTTACCGTCGCCGGGCGGGCCAGATGAAAATCGCAATAAGCGCCGTACAGACACAACCAACTGCGGTGACCGTCGCTACTTTCAGGGCGGACCAACTCCCGGTAGCGGAGTCATCAGTGGCTGGTGAGGCGTTTTCGCCGGACGTCGTGCTCTTCGGCGCGACGCGATCATTCCCTACAGGTTCTGAGGCTGAGCTGCTGCAGGTCCGCAGGTTTGTCGATTGTCAATGTGTAGGTCGGTTCACCGTCTGCGGCAGGGGTGGCCGAAGCCGGGACCGATGAGACCGCCCCGACGAGGAGGGTGGCTACCCCAAGGATGCTGCATCGTGCAACCCGGTACGGGTGCTGACGGTGAGTCAATTTCATGGGAGACTTGATCGACATCGCGGCAGTATTGGCAGGAAGAGGGTGGCGTCGACTCGTTGAAGCAACAGTCGCTTCGTCGAGGAGGAGCTGTTGCATGACCTCCTGCGGGGTCCGTTAGCCCGGACGGCGCCGGGGCCGGTTGTTGATCTCGCCGGCGATCGCCGTCAGATACGGCTGGTGCGTGGTGATGTCCGTGCCCTTGGGCGGGTACTCGCGGATGATCCGGTTCGTGTTCTCGTTTGTCGGCCGCTGCCAGGGCGAGTGCGGGTCGGCGAAGTACACCGGCAGACCCCCTGATCTCTACTGCCCGGTTTGACAAGCCGCCGCTAGGGGCGGCGGCCCTCCGGCTCGTCCGTCCAGTCGGCGAACGCCACGGTGTCCTTCAGGAACCCGCGGACGCCGAGGAAGGAACCCAGCGATTCGCGGTGCGCGTCGCACGCCAGCCACGTCTTGCGGCGCTCGGGTGTGTGCACCTTCGGGTTGTTCCACACGAGCACCCAGCGGGCGTCGTCGCGGCAGCCTTTTGCGGAGCAGATCGGGCGCTCGGGTTCACCCGTGGGAAAGAGCATGACCCCAGTGTCCCAGAGCCGCACTGACAGTCAGTCAGCTTCCGTCGAGCGCCGGCCGGAGCGCTGCTCTGTGTGATCGGTCCGGGCCTGTCGCGTCGACGGAGCCTTCCCCGCCCGCGGCCGCAAAACCGGGCCCGGACACGGGCGATGCCGGGCAGCCACGGGGGGAGCCGCCCGGCATCGCGTCGGTCGCTCCGACGGGGGATACGGAGCACGATTGGAAGTATCGCACGTCCACCGCCGGGATGAAGCCCCGACCGGACAGCTGGAACGACGTTTTTTCCACCCCCCGGAAACGGGCTGGACGGCTGCGGAAACCAGGTCCGGACAGAGTCCCGGACAGTTACTCTGTGTGCCCGTCAGATGTGTTCCGGGACTCGGAGCCGGCCGCACCGGACGGCTCCGAAGCAGAGGTTCCGGCCTCTCCGGAGACCCAGGTCGTACGGCCCTCCGGACCGGCGGGGCGGGCCAGCTTCTCGTCGTGCACGTCCGCGGCCTCGCCGCGCATCGTGCGCTGTTCGGCACCTGTGAGCACGGCACCCGGCGGCGGCTCGATCGCTTTGTGCGCCACCGGGGGGACCACCTGGGTCGGCACCACACCGGTGGTCTGCCGCCCCCGGCCGCCGTTCGCGATCACTACGGCGACGTACGGCAGCAGGAGCGCGGCCCCGAAGAAGACCCAGCGCAACGGCCCCGGGACGAAGATGCCCAGGACGAAGCACACGGCGCGGACTGACATGGAGATGACGTACCGGCGCTGGCGGCCGCGGATGTCCTCACTGAGGCTCTCGCGCGCACCACTGATCTCGTACACGGATTCCTTGGCGCGCCTGACCATGTCCACCGTCTCCCTGGCATTTCCGAACCCCGCACCGCAAACACCACAACGGTACGCCTGCCGGACCGCGAGCCCGCAGGGTGCCTCGGGATCCACTGCGACGACCTTGGAGTCTGCGGGACGGCAGGGCCCCGGAGACTCCAAGATCAGCAGCCAGGCGAGGGCGCGAAGCGCCCTGACCCGCACCACCGCGCGCCCGGGCCGCGTCACACCGAGGCGAGGGCGCGAAGCGTCCCGAGCGCGACCGGAGGTCGCGGCCCGACCGGGCGACGCGCTGGCGCCGAACGGCTCCGGAGCGCAGCGACCCGCACCACCGCGCGGCGAGGGCGCGAAGCGCCCGGGCCGCGTCACATCCGAGGCGAGGGCGCGAAGCGTCCGGGCCGCGTCACATCCGAGGCGAGGGCGCGAAGCGTCCGGGCCGCGTCACATCCGAGGCGAGGGCGCGAAGCGTCCCGAGCGCGACCGGAGGTCGCGGCCCGACCGGGCGACGCGCTGGCGCCGAACGGCTCCGGAGCGCAGCGACGGAGACGTGAGGGCGACGCCAGCGCTTGGAGCCCGGCATAAGCACAGCTCAGTCCAGCCGAATCACGTACTCCGGGGGCACAGCACCGGTGAGCCAGACCCCGTTGGCCGACACCTGGAACGCGTGGCCGTCGGCCGCCATCCGCGCCGCGTCGACGATCAGGACGACCGGGCGGCCACGGCGGGCGCCGACCCGGCGGGCCGTCTCCACATCGGGTGACAGGTGGACGTCGTGCCGGTCCATGGACCGGATGCCCTCGGAGAGGATCGACGCGGTGAACCGGCCGACCGTGCCGTGGAACAGTTGTGCGGGCGGGACTGCGGTGGCCAGACCGAGGTCGACCTCCACTGTGTGGCCTTGGTTCGCGCGGATCCTGGTGCCGTCCTCACTGAAGGCGAAACGTTGCTTGTCGTTGTCCCGGACGACGGACTCCAGCTCGGCGTGGGAGATCCGCGTGCCATGGCTCGCACACGCGGACAGCAGGGCCTCCACGTCGGTCCACCCGGCGTCGTCCAGCACGATCCCGAGGCGCTCCGGCTGGTGCCGGAGCGCCCGGGAAAGGTATTTCGAAACTTTGACGGTACGCCGTGCGTCCAGCAGTCCGTCCATCAGCCCGTGCCCCAGTGTGGTTGTGATGTCGCTGTTCCTTTCCGCGGAGCCGGGGCCGTGGACGGATTAGGTCACTGCGCCTGGCTCGGGGAACTCATGTTGAAGTCCGGCACCCGCAGCGCCGGCATCGCCGCCCGGGTGAAGTAGTCGCCCCACTCGCGCGGCAGGGTGCGCTCGGTGCGCCCCGCTTCGGTCGTCCTTCCCAGCAGATCGACAGGTGACTCGTTGAATCGGAAGTTGTTCACCGCGCCCACCACCTCGCCGTCTTCCACGAGGTAGACGCCGTCCCGGGTCAGACCCGTCAACAGCAGCGTCTGCGGGTCCACTTCGCGGATGTACCACAGGCAGGTGAGCAGGAGACCGCGCTGTGTGGAGGCCACCATCTCGTCGACCGACTTGTGGCTCTCCGGCGCCTCCATGACCAGGTTGTCGATCGAAGGGGTCACCGGAAGACCGGTCAGGCCAGCGGTGTGACGCGTGGTCAGCAGGTTCGTCAGCACCCCGTCGGTGATCCACGACGTCGGCTCCAGGGCCAGCCCGTTGTCGAACACCGACGACGAGTCGCCGGACACTGAGGCCGTGCTGAACGGCACGCACTCCAGACCCGCGTGCCGCGGGTCGCTGCGCAGCGTCAGCGGCAGCGGGCCGAGCTTCTCGCCGACGCGGGTGCCGCCGCCGGGCTTCGAGAAGACCGTACGGCCCTCATGGGCGTCCCGGGCCGCGGCCGACCAGTAGAGGTAGATCATCAGGTCGGCCACCGCCGTCGGCGGAAGGATCGTCTCGTAGCGGCCGGCCTTCATGTCCACCGACCGCTCCGCCCAGCCCAGGCGCCTGGTCAGTTCGGCGTCCAGCGCGGCCACGTCCACGTCGCGGAAGTCGCGGGTGGGCACACCCGCCCACGCGGAGCGCTTGAGGTCCGTCGACTTGCCGTTGACCTCGACGTGCCCGGTGGGCTGGTCGTGCCGGGCCCGCAGGCCGGCCGAGTTGCCTGCGTACGTCGAGGTCGTCTCGTGCTGCGCGAAGCCGTACAGCAGCCGGCCTGCGGACCTGGCCCGGCCGAACGCCTCACCCAGCGCCGGGGCGAAGTCGGTGAACACGTCGACCGATGTCCGCGTGGGGTCCTCGGTGAAACCGTCGGCGAACCGGGTGCCGCCGATGAGCGGTCCGGCGTCCTCCGCGGGACCGGCCTCGCGCGCCGCCGCTTCGGCGGACCGTACGAGATCTTCGATCTGATCGGTCGTCACACCGCTGCGCGACACTGTCGCCGACGCCGTCCCCTCGGCTCCGTCCGCGGTGGCGACCACGGTGAGCCGGCGCCCGCGCGTCAGGCCGTTGGTGGTCAGCGCGTTGCCGGCCCAGCGCAGGTTCGCCGCGGAAGTCTCCTCGGCGATGACGGTGCAGCCGTCCGTACGGGACAGGGACAGGGCACGTTCGACGATCTCACCAGGCCGCATCACCGACCACCTTCCTGCACGGTGTTGAGGATCTTGACATTGCGGAACCGCGCCGACGGGCAGCCGTGGCTGACCGCCGCGACCTGGCCCGGCTGGGCCTTGCCGCAGTTGAACGCGCCGCCGAGCACGTAGGTCTCCGGGCCGCCCACGGCGTCCATGGAACCCCAGAAGTCGGTGGTGGTCGCCTGGTAGGCGAAGTCCTTGACCTGGCCGGTCAGCCGGCCCTTTTCGATCAGGAAGGCGCGCTGCCCGGTGAACTGGAAGTTGTAGCGCTGCATGTCGATCGACCAGGACTTGTCGCCGACGATGTACAGGCCGCGTTCGACGCCTGCGATCAGGTCGGCGGTGGAGACCTTCTCAGCCGAGGGCTGGAGTGAGACGTTGGCCATCCGCTGGACCGGCACGTGCCCGGGGGAGTCGGCGAACGCGCAGCCGTTGGACCGGCCCAGACCCTGCATCAGGGCCATCCGCCGGTCCAGCTGATAGCCCGTCAGCGTACCGCCGGTGACCAGGTCCCACGACTGGGTTTCCACGCCCTCGTCGTCGAACCCGATCGTGGACAGGCCGTGCTCGACGGTCCGGTCTCCGGTCACGTGCATGACCGACGAGCCGTAGGCCAGTTTGCCCAACTGGTCGAACGTCGCGAACGACGTCCCCGCGTACGCGGCCTCGTAACCCAGCGCGCGGTCCAGCTCGGTGGCGTGCCCGATCGACTCGTGGATGGTCAGCCACAGGTTCGACGGGTCGACGACCAAGTCGTACGTGCCGGCCTCGATGGAGGGGGCCTTCACCTTCTCCGCGAGGAGACCCGGCAGCTCCGCCAGCTCCGCGTCCCAGTCCCAGCCGGTGCCGGTCAGGAACTCCCAGCCGCGGCCGACCGGGGGAGCGACCGTGCGCATCGACTCGAACGCGCCGGTCACCTTGTCGATGGAGATCGCGGTCAGCTGCGTCTGCAACCGCACACGCTGCTGCGTCGTGGTCGTCCCGGCGGAGTCCGCGTAGAACTTGTTCTCCTGAACGATCATCAGCGACGCGTCCACATGGTCGACGCCGGGGGCGTCGAGCAGCCGCTCCGTGAACTCCTGCAGCACGGCGACCCGCTCGGTCTCCGGGACGTCGAAGGGATTCACTTCGTACGAGGAGACCCAGGTCACGTCCCCGTACACCGGCTCGTCGGCCAGTTCGACGACCTCACCGTCGCCGGCGGCCTCGGTCACCGAACGTGAGACCTCCGCCACAGCGACGGCCAGCCCGGCGACCTCGGCCACCGCCTCCGGGGTCAGGTCCACACCGGCGGCGAAACCCCACGCGCCGTTGTGCACGACCCGGACGGCGAATCCGGTGTCGGTGGTGTCCAGGGCGGATTCCGTACGGCCGTCGCGCAGCCGCAGGGAGGCGTCCCTGATCCGTTCCAGGCGGAAGTCCACATGCTCGGCGCCCAGCTCGCGGGCGTGGGACAGGGCGGTCTCCGCCAGTTCACGCAAGGGCAGGGCGGCGAAACTGGGATCGATTTCGTGGGACACGCTGAAACCTCCCGGGTCCAGGGTCGGAAATGCGCGGTCGGGTGAGCACGCCCGAAACTGTCGTAAAAGTCGTCATGTCCGACTCGTGCGGACTGCCGCGCGCTGTCGCACACGGCTCGTTTGGAGAGTTCGGACAGTCTTGGGCGGGGTCGATTGTCGCAGGTCGATTGCTGCTACCGCTCGGTATGCAGATACGGTCGAACAACTGAAGCTTCCCACCCGCGCCCCGCATCCGTAACGGCGGCGGGTGGTCGTCGGAACCAAAGAAGGGGTGATCCGTTGAGCCGGTCCGTACTCGTCACGGGAGGCAACCGGGGCATCGGCCTGGCCATCGCCAAGGCCTTCGCCGCCGAGGGCGACAAGGTCGCGGTCACGTACCGCTCCGGCGAACCCCCCGAGGGTCTGTTCGGGGTCCGCTGCGACATCACCGACCAGGCCCAGGTCGAGCAGGCGTTCAAAGAGGTCACCGAGCACCAGGGCGCGCCCGAGGTGCTGGTCGCCAACGCCGGCATCACCAAGGACACCCTGCTCCTGCGGATGAGCGAGGACGACTTCACCTCGGTCATCGACACCAACCTCACCGGCACCTTCCGGGTGGTCAAGGCCGCCAGCCGGGGCATGCTGCGGGCCCGCAAGGGCCGGATCATCATGATCTCGTCGGTGGTAGGCCTCCTCGGCGCGGCCGGGCAGTCCAACTACGCCGCGTCCAAGTCCGGCCTGGTCGGCTTCGCCCGTTCGCTGGCCCGCGAGCTCGGCTCGCGCAACATCACGGCCAACGTGGTCGCCCCCGGCTTCGTGGACACCGCGATGACCGAGGTGCTCACCGACGAGCAGAAGAAGGCGATCCTCGGCCAGGTGCCGCTGGGCCGCTACGCACAGGTCGACGAGGTCGCCGGGGTTGTGAAGTTCCTGGCCTCCGACACCGCTTCGTACATCACTGGGGCCGTCATTCCCGTTGACGGCGGGCTTGGCATGGGGCACTGATTTGTTGCCGGGCTCCAAGCGACGGCGTTTTCCTCTCTGTTGCCGGGCTCCAAGCGACGGCGTTTTCCTCTCTGTTGCCGGGCTCCAAGCGACGGCGTTTTCCTCCTGTCCCCGTCGCTTCGCTCCGGGGCCACTCGGCGCCGTCGCGTCGCCCGGTCAGGCCGCGTCCTCCGGACGCGCTTCCTCGCTTCGCTCGGTCGCATCGGTGGGGTGGGGCTTGGCTCCGGGGCCACTCGGCGCCGTCGCGTCGCCCGGTCAGGCCGCGTCCTCCGGACGCGCTTCCTCGCTTCGCTCGGTCGCATCGGTGTGGTGGGGCTTGGCTCCGGGGCCACTCGGCGCCGTCGCGTCGCCCGGTCAGGCCGCGTCCTCCGGACGCGCTTCCTCGCTTCGCTCGGTCGCATCG
>NZ_JBXAWK010000067.1:0-30549 GCF_057291755.1 Kitasatospora sp. UYEF31 | reverse complement strand
TGCACTCGAAGGGGTGTGGGAGAGTAGGTCGCCGCCGGAATTATCTTGAGTGAAAGGCCCCCGTCCTTATGGACGGGGGCCTTTTGCGTTTCCGGAACTCTGTGTTTCCAGAATGCATATCTGTACAGGAACTGAAGCCGACAGCCGGATGGGACGGACATGCCCCGTCGGATGGCGGTAGGGTCTTCCGCATGCCTCAGAACGAGCAGGATCCCGCAGCCAGCACGCAGATGTTCCGCGCCTTTGTCGATGAGCCGACGACGCAGCCGCCGGTCCCCACCCGCTCGAACGCGCCGATGATCATCGGCGGCGCGGTTGTGGCTCTCCTCGTGATTGCCCTGGCAGTCTGGCTCGTCGTCGGTTGAGCTGTCACCGTCCGGAAGAACTGAGAGGCCTGGAGAGCCCGGTGCGCTGCACCAGGGCCTGCAGGCCTCTTTCAGTCGTTGTTCCGGTGAGCTCGTCAGGCGTGCGGCCACAGGGCGATAGTTGCCCCGTCGCCGGTGCGCTGGCCCAACCCGGTGTCCAGGTCGCGGAGGAAGTCGAGAAGCTCCGGCGGACGCCGCCACTCATCGGCCAGCCGTGGGGCCAGCCCGCCGGCGGCCTCGCCGAGTGAGTCGGCGAAACTCCCGGTCATCAGGACGAGTACATCCGTTGCCCGCCAGGTCGTCCGGCAGATCCGCAGCTCCGCCGGAGTGTGTCCGGGGAGCGCCGCGGGCTGGGAGCCCTCGGCGGGGGAGTGGATCCCCAGCGGAGCCCGCCACCCGCCTTCGGCGAGGCGGAGCACCGTGCTGTCGCCGAGGACTGCGATGTCGACCCGGTCGTCCTGCTGTGGGTCGGTCGCGGTCACCACGACCGCGAGCCGGGTGGCCGGCTCCGGACGGCCGAGGTCGCGGGCCCGCTCGCTCATGTCAGCCAGTCGGTCCTGGAGCTCGATGTCGAGCGAGGCGAAGAGCTCCGGCCAGTCCCAGTCCTCGTGCTTTTCCTCGGTGATCATCTGAGCGACCGCGCGGTAGGCGCTGCGGACCGCCACCTGGGCGGCGAGCTCTGGCGCGTACGAACCGTCGACGCCGTCGCCGAGGATGGTGATGGCCCATTCCCCGGACGGGTCAGGGCCGACCGCGAAGTAGTTCTGCCGGGGGATTCCCTGCTGCTGGTGCAGGCCGCCGCGCATTCCTGCACTCCGTACGACTATCTTTCCAACCCGGCCACCGTCGACCACCAGGCCGCCGCCGTCGGCGAGCACGGGGGTCGGCATCATCCGCAGCATGCGCCGCGGCTGGGGGTCGTCCTCGTCGAGCATGTCCCCGACGGTCAGCGGGCGGCGGGCCTCGCCGGTTTCGGTGTCGGACCTGGGAGCTTCGGCTTCGTCGCCTGCATCACCGTACTCAGCTGACTCATCGGTTTCGTCTTGGTCTTCCACCTGGTCGGCACCGCCGACCCGGACCACCGGCACAACTGTGGTGCTGTCCTCCGGCCGGTCCGAGTAGGGCCCGTCCGAGGAGGAGTCCGTGACGGATTCGGCAAACGACGACGGGTCGTCAGGGTGGAGCTGGTCCGCGGGGTCCAGCAGCCCGGGGCCTTCGTCGACCGGGGGGTATTCGCTCTGGGCGATGCCCTCGTCGGGTGTCCGTCGTGCGGAGTCCCGGGCGTAGTGCTCGGGGGTGAGGGTGTCAGACGGCATGGAGTCGCTCGGCGGAGTGCCCGGTGCAGGTCCGGCGCCGAGCATCACGTCTTCCCAACGGCCGGCCTTCGACGAACTACGCGGGGCATCCCGGGTGGTGGTGCTCTGCGCGGGAGCCGAATCGTCGTCCCGGGCTTCGTCGGCGGGTGGGCCCGGCTGACGACGGAGAATGCTTCGGCGGTCCGCTGCCGCGGGGGGCGCGTCCGGATCGCCGTACTCGTCGACGTCTTCGGGTCGGCCGTACGCGACCTGTTCGTAGGTAAAACCGGGCTCCGAGACGGGACGCCGGGACGCTGGGGGCGACCGTGGGTCGTCGGGGCTGCCGAAGCCCAGCCATTCCTTCAGCAGACGCCCCATGCCGGACCGGTGCTTCCTGGGATCGTCCGCCCGGTCCGCGTCGGTGTCGTAGGAATGGTCGTACTGCTCGTAACGGTCGGCTGCGGAGTCGTACGGCTCGTCGTACGGATCGGTGGGGTCGACTGCGGCGACGCGGCGGGCGGGCGGGCGTTCGTCGGGCTTCCGCGGCCCGCGGGCCGCTTCCCGGTCGTGGGACGCGCGCTGTGCCGGCGGGGTCGTCGGGCCGCCGTCGGTGCGGCTAGCGCGGGGGTCGGAACCGTCCGGCACGGCATCCTCCTTCACCTATGGTCTGTCCACAGCGGCCCGGGATACCGCGGATCCGGCTCCGGGCAGCACATGATGACCCTTCGTCAATTACCTAGGTATAGCGCGCGCGGGGCGTCGGCACATGACGGACGCGCCTGGGTGAACTGATCGTACGGTGCTTTGCTTCCGGTATGTCATGCGTCGGGCGCATCAGGTCCCCCGGCTGTCGGCTGCCTGGCCAGGCAAAGTCTCCGACGTGCGGTCAACTGCGATCGAGCGGCGGGGCGGTCGGTTCCGGATCGGCGGTGGAGTGGACAGGCCCGACCCCACCGCCGCATCCCTACGCTTGAAGGTCGGCGCGTAGCCGGGCCAGCGCGCGGGCCAGCAGCCGTGACACGTGCATCTGGGAGATACCGAGCCGTTCGCCGATCTGGGACTGCGTCATGTTGCCGAAGAAGCGCAGCATGATGATCTGGCGGTCCCGCGGGTTCATCCGGGCCAGCAGGGGGCGAAGTGCTTCGCGGTACTCCACTCCGTCCAGCGCCTCATCCTCGTGCCCGATCCGGGCGATCAGTGCGCTGTCCCGGTCGTCGTCCAGGTCGTGGGCGTCCAGGGAGGCGGGGGAGTAGGCGTTGGCCGCCTCCATGCCCTCCAGGATCTCCTCCGGGGTCAGGCCCAGATGTTCGGCCAACTCCAGGACGGTGGGCGCCCGGTCGTACCGGTGCGAGAAGGTCTCAGTGGCCGCTGCGAGGGACAGCCGCAGTTCCTGGAGCCTGCGGGGGACCCGCACGCTCCACGACGTGTCCCGGAAGAACCGCTTGATCTCGCCGATGATCGTGGGGACGGCGTACGTCGGAAACTCCACGCCGCGCTGCGGGTCGAACCGGTCTATCGCCTTGATCAGACCGATCGTCCCCACCTGCAGGACGTCTTCGTACTGGTCGGTTCGGCTGCGGAACCGGTTCGCGGCGAACCGGACCAAGGGCAGGTTGAGTTCGACCAGAGTGCCGCGGACGTAGGTGTACTCCGCGGAGTCCTCGGGGAGCTCGGCCAGCCTCAGGAGCAGGGTGCGCGACAGGGTGCGGGTGTCGGCCTGCCGGCTGGCACCGCCCCTCCTGGTCGTCGCCCGCGGTGGAGTGTCAGGCGTAACGGTCGCTGTGACCTGGGTGTTACCAGGTTCCGTGGTGCAAACACCGCCGTCCCGGGGAAGGGCTGTCTCAGACAGGAGATCGGTGCCGGTTGTGCCCTTGTGGGTCGCTTCTCGCAGCAGCACTGGAGAGCCCACCTCCTCGTCGGGTTTTGATCGTGCACAGCCTCGAACTGGGGAACCTGGCCCGTTGCCGGCCGTACCCGGACGCCGTTGGGCGCACGGTCACGGTCCAGGTACCCCATACCGGCGCGCGGGAGCGTTCCAAACCCCTTGCGACCTTCCCGATTTGTCGGGTGATGCGGTGTCATCTCGCATATGTCGTACGGGCATTCAGGCGGAAATGCGGACGTAGCGCGGGTAAAAAATTCCCTGCGGAGCGGCTGCGACTGCGGCTGCTGAGGTGATCGCGGTGCTGGAGCCCGCCGATACGGTTCAGTTGGCGACATTGCCAATCTGTTCGCCGACCCACTTCGTTGAGGATGAGATCGCGTCGAACCACTGGGCGACCAGGTCGGCTGCCTTGTCCGGGGTCGCGATGATCGTGTAGATCACGAAGCTCAACAGGAGCGCACTGAAGATCTTCTTGCTCGCCGCCATCGTCCCGCCTCCCCTGTGACAGGCCCGCCCGCAGGGCGCGTCACTGTCTTCAATCGCTGTGTCTGTCCGGGGACTTACGCCCTCAGCGGCTGACGCCACGGGCCCCGGACCTCCAGTAAAACCCTGGCGGCTCGGCTGGCGGGTGTTCGCCGGCGGGTTGCAGACCAGCGCCGACTACCCGACATGCCGTGCCGATGTTATGCGGCCGGATGGGCGAATGCGCGAAGCACGCCCGCCGCAGGGCCGGGGTCACCCGCGCGGGGCGGGGCAGCGGGGATGACAAAGAGCTCAAATCGGCGGCTAAGCGGCTGAATCGGCGCGGCGCAGGTGTGGCTGTTATCGGCGCGGCGCAGGTGTGGCTTTTTCTGAACCGTGTCCGGACATGCAGAGAGAGCGGCCGCGGGGGGTCGGCCGCTCTCTCGCGGGGGACTCGCGCCGGCGCGATAGCGGGTCGACCTATCGCGTGCATCAGCACGAAGTCCCGGGTGCTTCAGGGACTCCTGCCCAGTCCCTGGCACTTTTCCAAGCATGCGCCACAACCGGGAGGTCCGCATCCCGCCAAGGTCCCTACGACTAGGGCCTTTGGTCCCGTACTCGCGTGTACGGAAAGAATGCGCTAATGAATCAGCCCGCTGTGCCGTACAGGCGATCGCCGGCGTCGCCCAGGCCCGGAACGATGTAGCCCTGGTCGTTCAGGTGGTCGTCGACCGCGGCGGTCACGATGGTCACCGGGACCTGGGTGTCCGCGAAAGCGGCCTCCAGGACCTTCACTCCTTCGGGTGCCACGAGCAGGCAGATGGCCGTCACGTCACTGGCGCCCCGGTCGAGCAGCAGCCGGATCGCGGCGATCAGTGTGCCGCCGGTGGCCAGCATCGGGTCCAGGACGTACGCCTGGCGGCCGGAGAGGTCCTCAGGGATCCGTGTCGCGTACGTCGAGGGGGTCAGGGTGCCCTCGTCGCGGATCATGCCCAGGAAGCCGACCTCAGCGGTCGGCAGCAGCCGGGTCATGCCGTCCAGCATGCCCAGGCCGGCCCGCAGGATCGGGACGACCAGAGGCTTGGGGGAGGAGAGCTTCACCCCGGTGGTGACGGCTACCGGGGTGGTGATCTGGGCAGGCTCGACCCGTACGTCCCGGGTCGCCTCGTACGCGAGCAGGGTGACCAGCTCGTCGGCCAGGCGTCGGAAGGTCGGAGAGTCGGTGCGCTCATCACGCAGCGTGGTGAGCTTGTGTGCGACCAGAGGGTGGTCGACGAGGTGAATCCGCATGCTTAAGACGGTAGCCGCTGGATACCTGTCGGTCTTGACCGGTGCCGCTTCCACAACCACAGGGCAGCTGTCCAGAATGTCTGGGGTGGCGGATCGTGGGCACTAGAGATGTGTTGGTCCGGTTACGGTGTTTTCCTCAAGACACCCGCCGGGTCTTCGCCGGAGGTACGCGCGCACCCGCCCGGAGACGGGCCGATCCCGACCCGAGGGGGTACTGATGACGCAGCGGGACGGTGACGCCGGCGGTGCGGACAGAACGACGAAGAGCACCGCCAAGGAACGGGCCCAGGCCCGCAAGGAGGCCGACGCCGCGCGGCGTCGACGGCGCACGGTCTTCCTCCGCGAGCTCGCCGAGGCGCAGGAACTGCGCGAACGCGTCCACCCACGCCGTACCCGGGCCGAGAAACTGCGGCAGATGATGCGGATGCGCACCTTCCGGATCTGACTCCCGCCCGAAGCTCCCCGACAGACGCCTGATTGACCACGTACGTCAATATCCGCAACGTGTGCGGGGAATCTGTCACGATGCGGAAAGAACGCACACAGCTGACCTTGGGGAGAGACTCGTGGCGTACTTCGCCGCACTGCTCGTGCGTACGGACAAGTCCTGGCGAGCGGAGGAACTGGACCTCGATCCCATCGAGGAACTCAACCAGTTGACCGAGCTGGCCCGGGAGGCGGCCGTCGACGAGGAACCGGTATTGATCCTGCTCGAACAGGAGGACACCTGGTTTTCGGTGGTCCGGGTGGACGGCGAGGAGGATCCCAGGATCCACGTCTCCGACGCGGCCGCGGTCGCCCGCAGCGCGTACGCGGACATCCTGCTGACCGTCGACGTGCTCGGCCGTGATCTCGACGCGGACGTCGACGACGGTCTGGCCGACGTCCTCGACGACGAGTCGGACGAGGTGGCGGACCTGGACGACGAGGAGGACGAGGAGCCGGTCCCGGCCGAACCGGCCGGGGACGCCACCGTGCTCGACGACTTCGGGGTGAGCCCCGAGGCGCTGGTCGAACTCGGCGGACCCGGTACGCTCCCGGCCGACGCTCTCGCGGTCATCGCGGAGCACCTCGGCTGCGCCGAGGAACTGGAAGCGGTGCGCTGAACAACGTGAGTCCTCTCGTACTGACCCGCTATGAACCGTGGATGCGTCTCGCGCTCGACGAGGCCAGGCTCGCGCCCGGGACCGGCGACGTCCCCATCGGGGCCGTCGTCCTCGACGCCGGGGGGAACGTCGTCGGGCGCGGCCACAACGAGCGTGAGGCCGTCGGCGACCCCACCGCGCACGCCGAGGTCCTGGCACTGCGGGACGCCGCCAGGACCCTCAACGCCCGCCGTGGCCCCGGGGAACGCCCCGAGTGGCGACTGTCGGGCTGCACTCTGGTCGTCACGCTCGAACCGTGCACCATGTGCGCGGGTGCGATCGTGCTCTCCCGGGTCGACCGGGTTGTGTACGGGGCGCTTGACGCGAAGGCCGGTGCCGCCGGTTCGCTGTGGGACGTGGTCCGGGACCGGCGGCTCAACCACCGGCCCGAAGTGGTTCTGGGAGTGCTCGAAGCGGAGTGCGCCAAGCTGCTCCTGGACTTCTTCGAAGCCGAGCGCGGGTGAGCCTCCGGAGGCCGGACCGGTAACCGATTTCCGAGCGCCCGCAGGCATCCGGTAAGCTCTCTCTCGGTAGCGTGTCCGAGCGGCCGAAGGATCACGCCTCGAAAGCGTGCGTGGGTGCAAGTCCACCGTGGGTTCAAATCCCACCGCTACCGCCATCGAAAAACCGCCCCTGACCTGCGAAAACAGGTCAGGGGCGGTTTTCGTTTGTCTGCGCCGTCAGCGCATTGTCAGCACGCATTGTCCGCGGACCTCTGTTTAGATCCCCGGTATGGCACACATACGACGCCGCGAGCGCAGCACAGGCGAGGCTACTTTCACCGTCAGCTGGCGGGCTGACGGCAAGCGCGGCGGCAAGCAGGAGTCCGAGGTCTTCGACGAGCCGTTGGCGGCGGAACGTTTCCGCGACCTGGTCAACGGCCACGGACAGCAATGGCCGCCCGGCTGGATCCGAGGCAGGGGATTTGTCACCGAAGAGGCGGTGGAGCACCCCGAGAAGGAGATGTTCGGGCCGTTCGCCCATTCCTACGTCAATCTGCTGACCGGCATCCAGGGCCAGACCCGTGGCAACTACCACAAGTTCATCGACCGCCACATGGTCCCCTGGTTCCGCGACCTCCACATCGGCGACAAAGAACGCGGCATCAACCACGACCACATCCGGCAATGGATCAACGACCTGGAGAACGGAAGCCCCGGCCCTCACCACGACGAAGGAGCCAAGCGTTGGAAGCTCGCGGCGAAGACCATCGCCAACCAGCACGGCCTCCTGTACGGAATCTTGCAAGCTGCGGCTGACGCCGAACCCCCGCTCCGGGCCGCGAACCCCTGCTCGAAGACCCGGTTGCCGACCAGCGACCACACCGAGGACGACGCGGTATTCCTGGAACGCGAGGAGTACGCCATCCTCCGTTCCTGCCTCCAGGCCGACGCTGCCGACCTGATCGAGGCCCTCGTAGGCACCGGTCTGCGCTGGGGTGAGATGACCGCCATCCAACCCCGCGACTTCACCTTCGGGGCCTCCCGCTCAACTCTCCGGGTCCAGCGCGCCTGGAAACGACGAGAGGAAGGCGGCAAGTTCCTTGGTGCCCCGAAGACGAAGAAGTCCCGCCGGACCCTCGTTCTTTCTCCCAGTCAGATCGAACTCTTCCGGCGCAACATCTCCGGCAAGAAGCCGACCGACCTTGTCTTCACCGCACCCGAAGGCGGAGCCTGGGACTCTGGCGGTTTCTATGCTGCCCGCTGGAAGCCAGCCCTCACCAAAGCCTTCGCAGCCGGCCTCACCAAGCGCCCCCGCATCCACGACCTACGCCACACCAACGCCTCCTGGCTCATCGCAGCCAAGGTCCCGATCCCCGCGATCCAGGCCCGCCTTGGCCACGAGTCCATCACCACCACTGTCGACCGCTACGGGCACCTCCTCGCAGTCATGGACGACGAGATCGTCACCGCCATCGAATGGGGCCTGGAGTTCACCTCGCAGACGGCGGGGAACAGGTTGGCAGCCTGATCCCGGTTGGCCTCCACGTACTCGCCGTCGCACCTTCCCGAGACCGCCCGGAGCGCCGCAACCTCACGGCCGGGCAGTACCGGGAGGGCGTCGGTGGACGGACCCGGCTTCTCCGAGATGTCCGCCCATCTCACCAGAGGATGAGGAGTCTGCCGCCGTCGTGGCCCCGGGGTTTCGGGTGCGGTCATAGAGGTGGGCGCGCAGACTAATCGGTATGACGTCACCGGCAGAGTTGCTCCGTTCCTTCGCCCGCACCCGGGCCTCGCTCGACGGACAAGAAGTCACGTACTGGTGGACCGGGGATGTGTACTCCTGGGCGCCGGACGAGCCGTACCAGCGCATTTTCGGGTTTGAGGGGCTCAACGTCTCCCGCTTGGTCCAGGACACCGAAGCGGGACCGGACGCCTATCAACTACTCACCCGAGAGGCCGCCTTCTACCTCGACCCGGTCACCCGCGAGATCCTGGAGACCTGGCAAGACCTACCGGTGGTGCACGTCTGGAATGACCCGGCGAACATGAAGTGGCGCCCTTTCCCGATCCCGACGACCGACCTCGGCGAACAGGTCTGTTTCAGCCTGGAGATCCCCCTCGCCTACCCCTCACCGCTCCCAGTGGCGGAATACCCGTTGGCCTCCGCCGGCGACACGTACAAGGCCCTCGAACTCTTCCAGTTCTTCGCCCACCGCGCCGACCTGGACGGCGACGCGCCCAGCGTCCCAGCCACCATGTCGTGGAGCCGGATGTCCCCGTGGCTTCCGTGGATGGCCCAGGGCCAGCGGCCCGGTGGGCTCACCTTCCACTGCCGTGGCCGCAAGCTCGGCTCGTACGCCGAGGTCCCCGAGCGGACCCGCGACTACATCGCCGCGCATCACCCGGAGTACGCCGAGGCACCGAAGGAGTGGAGCGCGCCGAACGAGACCAGCTGGACCTACTACCGCAAGCTCAACCCGCCGGAGTAGTTCCAGAGGCTCACCAGAGGCTGAGCGGCCGACCTGCCGCCGCCGCCGCCCAGACGCGGACCTCGATCCCCTCTTCCGACTCGCCGGCCCGGATACCGGCGCGAATGGCCTCGCCGATCGCCCGAGAACGCCCCGCGGGACCCCGGAGGTCCGCCAACGGGCTCCCCGGGTCGCGGCGCCGGGCCACCCACTCCGCGCGGTTCTCCGCCGCCGTGCCCAGGCGCAGGTGCGCTGGCTGTTGGCACGAGTGGCTGTCGCAGGTGTGGCAGACGGTCGGGCTGTCGTTCCCCCAGCCCAGACGAGGGATCACTCCGTGGGCGAGCTGATAGCCATACAGATGAGCGGGCACGGTGCCCCGGCGGGTCTTCCCGGGCCGGGAGAAGGCGCGGAAACTTCCGTGCCCTGTGCTGGAGACCGCTCCGGTGAAGAACCAGCAGGAGCCGTCAGTGGTTCTGTGGACCTTCGACCAGTAGCGGGCACGGATCGACTCGTCGGCCAACCAGACAGTCCACTTCTCCGCAGGGATACGTACAGTCACCGGCTCGCCGATCAGCGACAGCTGCTCGTCAACGGACGCGGGCCCGGACCTGTTCACCGCACTGCGCGGGAACAGGCCGGGCCCGAGGCTTTCAGACGGCATCAACCGCGCCGTCGTCCGGTATCAGTACCTCCGGTACCGCGGGCGGCTGAACCGTCCGAGGACGCCGCAGTCGAGGCTGCTCGGCGAGGGCGCGGAGTTCCTCAACGACCTCCTTGGCACGGGCGGCGGTAACAGGCTTCGCCTCGCGCTCCAGGTCTTCCGCGGACACCCCCAGAAGCTCCCCGAGCAACTCGGCGTCGTTGCCGAACAGGCGCAGAGCCGCCGCGACCGCCTCACGAGCCGCGAGTTCGGCGTCCTCCTGGGCGCGCTTGGCCCGAACTGCCGCCTGCCGCATCGTCAGGACGTTCGCGGCGGCCGACTCCTGGGTCTTGGCGTGGAGTGCCTGCTTGGCCCGGACCCTGCGGCGGATCTCCGCCGGCCCCGGCGCGGTTGTTGAAGTCGTGCTCACCCGTGCTCCCTGTCCTGTGTGAAGAACCTGCTCATCGGGCGCACCGTAAGCACAACCCCGCGGACATCTCGAAGTAGGAGGTGGTGCCGGCCAAAGCCTTTATGCCTCCGGCGGGTCCTTACTCGGAGGGGAGGGGGGTCCGTTGCTCGGCTGCGGTGCCGTTGTGGTGGGGAGATGCCGGGGTTCCCCCCTCAGTCGGCCGCCGAAGGCGTGCCAGAACCCCGGGTACGGAGTCCAGGCCAAGCCGCTACGCGGTCGCTCCGCGAGCCTGGACACCACACCCGGGCTCCCGACACGGTGAAACCGTCCGACCGAGGAGGGAACCCCGCCAGGGGCATGCTGTGGCCGAGTCCGGCCGGAACGTCGCGGTACCAGTCGGGAGAAAACCGCAGGGTAGAGCTTGACCAACCCCGTAAAACATGGTTTAATTAAGACATCAAAAGGGGGAGGGCAACCCCCCGGACGGACGGCACGGCCTACCGGCCGGGCGAACTTCTCACCAGGAGACCTAACGTGAACGGCACCAAGGCACCCGCGAAGCTCGAAACCATCCGCGCACTGCTGGCCAAAGCCGAAGATCCCCGCACGCCGGAGCCGGAAGCCGAGCTGGCCCGGAAGCGCGCGTTCGAGATGATGGCCAAGTACGGCGTCGAACAGGCCATGCTCAACGACGGGAACCCGTCCGCCGACGCACCCACCAACCGTCAGATCACCCTTGACAACCCGTGGGCGATGGAGCGCGTGAACTTGATCAACCGCATCGCCCTCGCTCTCGGCTGCAAGCTCATCCACTTGGGACGCGATGGCAACGGCCCCGCCCGCCGGGTGCACATCTTCGGATACGCCAGCGACATTGGGCGCGTCGAAATGCTCTACACCTCCTTGCTCCTCCAGATGCACGGCGGTCTCGCCGCGCAGTACGTCCCCGTCAGCAACGGCGTGCGCGCATGGCGGCGTTCCTGGCTCCTTGGATTCATCAGCAGGGTTGGGGACCGGATGGAAGAGGCGGAGCGAGGCGCGCGCGAACAGGCCAGTGCCGAGACCAGCGCGGCCGGTCGCAGTACCGCACTCGTCCTCGCGGACCGCAAGGCCGTTGTCGACCGCAGTTTCCAGGTGGCATACCCGCGAACCCGCAAGGGCGGCAAAACCACCATGTCCGGCAGCGGCTACGGGGCGGGTTGGGCCGCTGGAAGCCGCGCGGACATCGGAGGAACCCGGATCGGACGCGCGGGAGCCGGAGCGATCACGGCCTAGCCGTGGCACCGGGCCGGGGCGGCGGCCCGCCGCCCCGGCCCACCCACCGAACAGAAAGGCAGTCGTGCCAGCCAGGAAGGCCCCGGCGACCCCCGCCCGCATCCTCACCGCCGCCGCCGACCACATCGAACGCGTCGGCCTCTACCGGGGCGACCACGAGTGGCAGCCCGGCCGGATGGGCGACACCGCCCCCTGCGGAGTCGTGCACGCGTGGGACCAGGGGCTACGTGCCGTCAGGCCCCATTGGTCCGTCAGCGGCGAACCGTGGGACCTCTTCCAGCAGGCCCGCAGGGAATCCCTGATCGCGTTCAGCGACCACGTCAGCGGAGGGCCGATCACCACCGACCGGTGGACGGGTCTGCGGATGGCGGAGGACCCATACCGCCGCAGCACAGTGTGGTGGTGGGGGAACGACCCCGGCCGCACCACCGCTGGAGTGGCCGCCGCGGTCCGCACCGTTGCGGCCCGCTGTGAGAGTGGCTCTGATCACATGAGCAAGAATTGCCGCATCGCTCAAAACGTGGTTTAATTAAGATATCAGAAGGGGGAGGGCAACCCCCCGACCGGCCCGCCGGACAGAACAACCCGGCGGACACTCTCACCAGAAGGAGCGACAGCAATGAGCACCACCCAGACCACCGCCACGCAGTGGCCGACCATCACCGTCGCCGAACTCGCCGCCCACCCCGGCAACATCCGGGACATCGAAGTCCCCGCCGATCTTCTGGCCGACGTCACGGAGAACGGCGTTCAGGAACCGCTCTACGTCGTCCGCACCAACGGGGACGTGCCCCAGCTTATTGACGGATTTCTTCGTCTGGCCGCCGCCGGAGCGGCCGGGCTGGAAACCGTCCCGTTCTCCCCCCGCCCGGTGATCCGGATCGACGCCCTCACCCCGCACCCGAGGAACGCCCGCGAAGATCTCGACATCTCCCCGGAGTTCGTGGAGTCGCTCCGCGCCGAGGGGTGCCGCATTCCCGTCAAGATCCAGCGCGTAGGCGACGGGTTGATCCAGGTCAACGACGGGAACCGCCGCTTCCACGGGTCGAAGGAAGCGGGTCGGACCCACCTCCCCTACGAGTGGGACGACGAGGACCGCACCGAGGCAGACCAGTTCATCGACATGGTCACCACGTCCCACCACCGCAAGAACCTGACGCGCAGTGAGATGAACGTCGCCATGTTCAGCGCGGCCGAGGCAGGCGGTCAGGTCGGACGCATCGCCAAGGCCGCAGGCGTCCGGCAGAAGGACGTCAAAGCGCTGGTGAAGGTCCGGACGGACGAGAAGCTGAACGCCGCCGCCTCGCAGGCGCAAGACTACGAATGGAACTTTGAGCACCTCGCGGCACTGGTTGATTTCGCGGACGACGAGGACGCAGTCGCCGCCATCACCCAGGCCGCCGCAGAGAAAAACTCCGACGCCAGCGATGTTGCATGGGCCATCGCGGTGGAGCAGACCAAGCGGGACAAGAGGCGGAAGGCAGAGACCCACCGCGCAGAACTGGAAGCGGCTGGAAGCAAGGTCCGAACGGAGCTTGAACTCTCCGAACGTGCCGTGCCCGTCCGCAAGTTGGACCGCACCGTTCGTGACCAGCACGCGGGTTGCGAAGGCGAGGTGTGGGTGTTCCAGGAGTCCTACGGAGACCGGTACGAGCCGTACTGCACCGCCCCCGGGCTCTACCACCAGGCCGAGCAGGCCACAGACGGCGGAGCCGCGACGGACGAAGCCGCGAAGGAGGCGGAGCGAGCCGCCCGCGCGGCGGTGAAGTCCGGGAACCTCGATTGGGACGCGGCCGAACTGCTCCGCCGGAAGTGGCTCACGGACCTGATCAAGCGCAAGACCATGACGACGGACATGAGGACCGCCCTGATCGGACACGTCAGCGCGGCGCTGATCGACGGCACGTGGGGGATCACGGACGAACTGACAAAGGGCCCAACCACTGAGATTCTCGCGGACCTCCTCAGCCTCTCGGAGGGTCAGGCGTACGACCGCAGCAGCTTCACCGAGCACGTCAGCGCGGACCCCCGCCGGGCCCCGCAGATCCAGTTCGCGGCAATCGCCGCCGTCTGTGAGAAGTGCGCCACCCGTTCCGCGTGGCGCACGGATGAACAGCGAGCGTGGAACGGGAAGCCCACCGGGCGGTGGTTCACGGTCCTGGAGTCGCTGGGGTACCAGCTCACGGCGATTGAGCAGTCTGTGAAGGACGGCGAGGACTACGACCCCGCCAAGAAGCAGCGCGCCGCGATCACCAGCGGTGAGGAGTCGGCAGACCAGGCAGAGGACACCACCGACCTGTTGAGCGAGCCGGAGGCCGAGGCCGAGACGGAGAGCGAGCCGGAGGCCGAGGCCGAGACCGAGACCGAGACGGAGAGCGAGCCGGAGCCGGAGACCGTGGCCGAGGCGGACGACGCCCCGAACGCCGTCTAACTTCTTCAGCCGCCCAACGCCGGGGCGGGGAAACCCTCCCCGCCCCGGCCACCCCGCCCAGGAGTTCCCCGCATGACCCGCGCCGCCCAGGCCAGTAACCGCACCGACGACCACGGATGCGGTTGTGTCCCCGCCTCAGCCGAGACCAACCCCGCCATCGGAGCCGACATCATGCAGGCCCGCGCCATCGCGGCCGGACTCGCGGAGTTCGGCATCGGTTCCGCCCACTGGTCAGCCGCCTACGACGCCGACGCCGTCGTCCTGCGGGTCGACACCCCGCGCGGACTGTACGCACTCGGCATCCCGGAGCCCGGACGGGCGTTCCCCGTCTACCACCGGGGCGCGCGCGTCGGAGCGCTCGACTGCCGCCGCACCTACGGCACGGCCGACAGCTACACCGCCGTTCTGTTCGCCGCGTTCCTCCGCGACCGCGCCGCATTGGACATCCCCGGAACGGACGTCCGCCGCACGCTGCAAAACATGGTTTAAATCGCATTGCTGACGGAGGAGGGCAACACCTCCCCAGCACCAGGGACGCCAGCCGTCCCCACCCCGGCCGAACGCGGAGGGCAACCCGCCACCGGCCGGACGTCGACCCCCTCTCTCACCAGCAGGAGCACCCCCGCCATGAGCACCACCGGCATGCGCTTTTCCGTCCCCGCCGCGGCGGAATCCCACATCCGTCAGCTTGTCGCCGCGACCAACGCACGCGCCGCCGTCCACCGGCTCACGGGCTACACACTGGAGATCTCCGCCCCGTTCCTCGCGGACTACCACGAGCCGCACGACGGCCGCCTGATCGGACAGCGCCCCACCGTCACCGTGACGATCCTCGGAGAGGTTCCCCGCCACCAGGGGTGGGCCACGTTGGCCCGACTCGATCACGACGAGGAGGGGGAGACGATCGTCAGTCTTTTCCCCGGACTGTCCGAGCAGGACGCCCAGAGGGTGCGCGGCTACCACGCCGTCGAGAATCTGTGCCACGGCTGCCAGGTCGCACGGCACCGCACCGCCACCTACCTCATGCGCCACGAGAACGGCGAGTTCCGCCAGTTGGGCACGACATGCGTCGAGCCGTACACCGGACTCCCGGTCAAGGGCATCGAGGCCCTGTGGCGCATCGGTTCCCTGAAAGACTCCGATTGGGACCAGGAGCCCGACGGCGGAGTCCCCGGAGACGTCCGCTTGTTGGTGGCCGAGGTCCTGCGGGTAACCGCCGCAATCGTGGCCCAGGACGGCCGGTACGTCAGCAAGGCCGCCACGTGGAAGGACGCCGCACCCACCGCCGACGCGGTGGAAGCGTATTTCTTCAACGCCAAATCACCGGTCGAGTGGCGCGCGGCCATCGACGCCGAGGCCGACGCCGTAAGCACCGCCGCCACCGTCCGGGCATGGGCAGCCGAGGGATACGGCAGCCTGAACGAGTACCGCCACAAGGTCGGACAGCTTGCCCGCCCGGACACGGTCGACGTCCGCCACTTGGGAACGCTGGTGTCCGCGATTGCCGGATGGCACCGCGACCAGGAGAAGGCCACGGTCGAGCGCGCGGCGCAGAACTCCCAGCCGCAGGGCAAGGTTGGCGACCGCCTCACCACCACCGTCACCGTCTCCGCCGTCATCGACTTGGGAGAGCGCTGGTACGGCCACAACCGGCAGCAGCGCCGGTTGGTCAAGTTCCAGGACCCGGAGGGCAACGTCTACGTGTGGTTCAGCAGTGCCGCAACCACCCCGGAGAAGGGCGACGAAGTGGGGTTGACCGGCACGGTCAAGGAACACGGCAGCTACGGCGACACCGCGCAGACCGTTCTCACCCGGTGCCGGATCACAGAGCGCCAGCCCATCGCGGCATGAGAAGACTGGCCGGGCGGACCCCCACCGCCCGGCCGGGCACCGCCGCACGGGGGAGGGCCAAAAATGGCGCGCAAAGGGCGTCCTCTGGACGGCTCATCGTGGGCCAGCTCGCAGCCGGCCCAAGGACACGCCCTTCGGGCGCGACCGCCCCCTCCCGCGCGCTTCGCGCACACCTGCGGAGCAGATGGTGCAGCACCCTTTCCGCCGCCGGCCGCAAGCATCCGCAGGGAACGGCGATGCCTCCGGCGGGTCCTTACCTGGAGGGGAGGGAGAAGGCGGTCGGGTCCCGTTGGGTGGTGGTCGAGTTCCGTACGAGGTGCCCCCTCCTCAGTCGGCCGCCTACGGCGTACCAGGAACCCGGACCCGGCATCCAGGCCGAGCCGCTTCGCGGTCGCTGCGCGAGCCTGGACCCCGCGCCCGGAACCCTGGTCCGGGAAACCCGTCCGACCGAGGAGGGAACACCACGCAGGCCGCCGCCATGTGTGACGGGGCGCATATGCGCGGCGCGGCTGAAAGGTTGCCTTCTTCTGTAAAATATGGTTTAATTAAGATATCGAAAGGGGGAGGGCAACCCCCCGGACGACACCGCCGGAATGAACGGCCCGGCGGACACTCTCACCAGAGGAACTGACATGGCCAGCAAGCCGAAGATGACCGACGACGAGCGCCGCGTCTATGTCGCCCAGACGTACGCCGACCTTGAGGCCGCCATGGACCGCGCGTATTCCGCGATGGTCAGTGACCATGACTTCTGGGACATGCTGATGCACGCCGGCGCGGTCCTGGAGGACCGCAGCCCCGGCAACTGCATCGCTATCGCGGCCCAGCACCCTTACGCCACCCGTGTTCTCAGCGCCGGTAACTGGCGGAAGGTGGGTCGCTACCCGCGTCCCGGGGTGACCTCGATCCGGATTTGGACGCCGATGAGGAAGCGGAAGGGCGCGGGGGATGAGCCCGCCGCCGTCGAAACTCAGGAGGGACAGGGGAAGGCTCCCGCCGAAGGGGTCCGGAAGGCGTCCAAGTTCAAGCCCGGACCCGTGTACGACATCAGCCAGACCGACGGGGACGAAGTCGCGCCCGAGGTCAACGTGTTGCCGTCCGTCGAAATGATCCGGGCCGCGTTGAACACTCAGTACAGCCAGGCGTACGGCGAGGACCTGGAGAAGTCCGGCCGGGATGAATTCTCCCAGGAGTCGCCCAACGCCGCCTCCCGTGGACTGCTGTTCGCCCACGCCCGGCAGCTCATCAGCAACGCGGACATGATCGCTCCCCGTCAGTGGGTGTCCGAAGCCGCATCCGCCGCCCACGTCGCGGCGATCATCCTGGGAATCGAGCCGGGACCGGCCATCATGCCCCCGCTCGCAGGCATCATCACCGACGCCAGCAAGCCGCCCGTCTACGAGTCCGCCGTCCGGATCATCGAGACCGGCCGCGCCATCGCGGACGCCGTTCTCGCCCACGACCACGCCCGCGAACTCGCCCCGGCGGGTTGACCTTTCCCGTAAAACATGGTTTAATTAAGATATCAGAAGGGGGAGGGCGACCCCCCGACCGCCACCCCGCCGGGGCTGACAAGCCCCGGCGGCACCTCTCACCAGACAGGACACGACATGCCTACCACCGAGACCCCCGCACCCGCCCAGACGTTCCCCACCGCCACGATCGTGCTGGCCGGACCCTGGTTCCAGATGCAGCAGCACGACGCCCGCCCGGCGATCATCCTCGGCCCTTGCGGAGCCGCCGAGGGCGCTGTGCTGGCCTGGTTCTTCACTCTCGGCGCACCGGAGGCTGGTACGACCGTGCAGGCCATGCTCTGCAACGAACTCACCACGATTGACGCCACGTTGGAAAGCATGCCGTCGGAGACTTTCTACGGCATCGCCAACAGCTTTGAGCTGAGTGAGCTTCCCTGGAACGACGGTGACGCACTTCGCGAGGAGATCCACCGGATTGCAGGTCAGCGCTCCGCGCGCATCGACCGCTGGGCGCTCTACGCCAGCTGACCGAGGGCTGCCGGTTCGGGGGAGGGCAACCCCCCGAATCGGTCGCGCCTAAAGGACACCCCCTCCGGGGGGCGGCTCAGTGGCGGGCCGGTGCGTTCACCGCCGGTGGCCGACGGTGCCGCAGGCGGCCCCGGCGGGCGCCGGCCCGCGAAGGACGCGCCCCGCGGGGGCGCGACTGCCACTGCCGTCGCGCAGGGCGCGACGGCGAGCGGGCCGCTCGTCCCTCACAGCCCGCGACCGGTGGTGCGTTCCGCACATCGCGCAAGCTCCGGCCTCCGGCCGGAACGAACACCCCTCACCAGAAAGACAGTTCAATGATGACTATCAAGATCACTCATACCCGTGGGCAAGGAACACTCGTCACTGGAACGACGAAGGGTGACGGCGCGGCCGAGATCCTCAAGCTCCGCGAGTACGGACGCACCTGGCGGCAGCCGTTCAAGCACAGCCGGACGCTGGGGTGCTGGTACCTCCCCTCACAGTCGCGACCACGCGGGTGACAAGAAGACCCTCGAAATCCTCTCGCAGCGACTGCGGGACGCGGGCTTTGAAACCGAGCTGACCATCGACAACACCGACCGCCGTACCTTCGCTGAAGCCGAGCAGGACCGCGAGGAGCGCGCCGCCGATCGTGCCGAACGTTTCAGCGGATATGCCGAGAACGCCGAACGCAGTTCCGATGCCTCGTGGGCAGCAGGCCGGCGGATAGCCGACGGCATCCCCTTCGGCCAGCCGATCCTGATCGGACACCACAGCGAGCGCCGGGCACGTCGTGACCAGGAGCGTATGCACAACGCCCACGGCAAGAGCGTTCGCGAGCACAAGCGTGCCGAGCACTGGGCGGGCCGGGCACAGGCCGCCGCCGGATACGAGAAGTTCCGGAAGAACCCCGGCACCACTCTCCGCCGGATCGAGAAGCTGAAGGCCGATCTCCGCGCGGTCGAGAAGTGGCAGGACGACCAGTCAGCCATGGGTTTCCACCGGGACATCACCAACCCGGACACGGTTCAGGAACTGGAGATCCAGCACGAGGAACTCACCGAGGAAATCGCCTACTGGCAGGCCGTTATAAGCGAAGCCGAGGCCAACGGCTTCAAGCTCTGGTCCAAGGCTGACTTCCAGCGCGGAGACTTCGTTCGCTACTACGGCACCTGGTACGAGGTCCTCCGCGTCAATACGAAGAGCGTGACCATCCCGCACATCCACAACGGCACCGGCCGCACTGTCGTCCGCGCGTCGGACAACAACATCGCCGACTGGACCTGGACGGCCCCCTACGACGCGGTGTCTGGGTGCATCAGCGCCGAAGAGATGAAGCGCGAACACCCGACCGACGCCGCGTAGTCCCCGGCCCGCCCCGGTTCCGAACCACCCGGGGCGGGCCCCTCCCTCACCAGGACAGGCATCGCCATGACCGCCGACATCCCTGCCAGCACGTACCTCTGCGGCTGGACGGGCACGCGCTTCTACTCCCACCTCAGGCGCGGACGACCCGCCATCCGGCACCGCGGATGCCTCCCCAGCCAGGAGCACGCCGCCCGCCTGGACGAACTCACCGCCCAGGCCCGGACCAGTTGCCCGTGCCCGACACTGCACGCCGTCACCGCCGACGAGATCGTCGCAGACATCGACGCCATCGCGGCAGCCCGCGAACACGACACTGAGCACCAAGCTGCCCGCCACGTCGCCCGCTTGCTTGGCCCCTGCCCGGCCGCGACCGCCCGCGCCGCCGCAGCGGCTGAGTACGCCGACCGCTGACCACCGGACCACCACCGCCGGGGCGACACCCCACTCGCCGCTCCGGCCACCCGAACAGGAACGGCAGCACCGTGTCCCGCACGCGCGAGGCACGCCGATCAGTTCCGCCGACAAGACAGGAACAACACCATGCGCGAGACAAACGACCGCAGAACCCCCACCGGGCCGGGCCGAGACAAGCGGGGAGCCGCCCAGCCCAGCGCGGACTGCATCGCCCGCGTCACCGTTCCCCTTACCGTGCGGTTGAGCGCATCCGAACTCACCCGCGTCCTCCTCGCGGCGCACACGATGCAGGAAGTGGCCACCCTTGATCCCGCAGAGGTCCGGGCCCTCATTGCGGAGGCGCTCACCCACCACTGCTACGAAATCCTCGACCTCTCCCCGTACTCCCCATTCCTCGACCGGCACCAGGCCGCCCGCCGCGCCATCCGCCGGACCTACGGGCCGCGCTTCAGCAATGCGCCTGAGGAGCAGGCGTTCCTCGCCGAGCCGCTCAGCGAACTCCTCAGCGGACGGGAGACAGACCGTGACCAGTGACGAACCACGCGGTGCGACAGCCCGGCAGACGTACTACTGGCAGGTGCGCAACGCCCGGACCCGCGCGCTGGAGAACATCGTTGCCGGGGAGACATGGCACATCCGCGCCGGACATCCCGGCGGCGCACACTGCGACGTGGACCAGGAACCGCCGCAGGCCGGGGACCACACCCCCACCCTGCTGACTCGGTACGTTCCCGACAAGGACGCCGAGGAACACCGGGGCGGGTGCCTGAAGTGCGAGTGGGAAGGGCCGATTTACAGCGGAAGCCCTGCAGGCCAAGCGGGTAACAGCGCGGTGGCCGACGCCCACGACCACGCCTTCCCCGGGTGGCACAAGCTCCCGGTCGTCAGCAAGGCCGAAGCCTTGCGAGGACTCTTCCGCGGGGGACGCCTCTGGACGCAGCTCAGCCCGTTCTACCCGCACGGGTGGCTGGACTGCGGAGCGCCGTCGCTGGTGTGGAGCCGCTACAACAACGAACCCCACGACCCACCGCACCCGGGCCGGCCGCGCTACGAACTGCACGTCGGCAAGGCGATACGGACAGAGCGGTCACAGCCCGGCGAACAGGAAGAACTCTTCTAATGCCCCGAGCAACTTGTGGTCGGAGCCCCCCACTCTAAAAGGTGGTTTAATTCCAAGCTGTGCAGGCCCGATCTGCTTTCAGACCGCCAGCGTCGCAGCAGCATCTCAGGACAGCAAAAGACGGCCAGCGCACAAGGGCAACAAGGCGCTGGCCGTCGGTGTCTCTCACCAGAAAGACAGAACCATGCTACGCGACAGCTATCCCGATAGCCCCCGGCCTGGTGACATCGCCCAGCTGAGACCCGGCAACACCATCGGTGCGCCACCCGGCATTCACTTCATGATCGTGGAGGACTTCCCTCCCACCGGACGGCACGTCGTACTCAACCTTCCTGCCGACGAGCCCAGCCACGCCGACTGGGCGGCAGCGGTCCCCTTGGATGACATCGCCACCCTCACCCGACACGACCGCGACGGCAGCCGCACATGGACACCACCACCCCAAGACCCCACCGAGGAGACCCTGTGACACCGCCAGCCAAACCCGGCCCCGACCAGGAGCAGGGGACTTCCACTCCCGATCCACGGCTTCGCTCCCGCGTCGACCTGCAACAGACCCACTCCATCAGTGAGTCCACGCTCTTCAACCTCTGGAGCGACCGCGCGAACAACGGCCATCCCGACGCCGTGACGATCAAGGGCGTTCTGTACTGGGATGGCAAGACGTGGGCGACGTGGCACCACGAGCTCCAGCGCCAGCGTGCCGCCGCAGCCACCACCCACGAACCCAAGCTTGACGGCGACGGCGAGGACATGGTCGGCCCCGCAGAAGCGGCAAGGATCTGCGGTTTCGCGGACAGCTCCACCGTTTCCCACTACGTGGAGAACCCTCCCGAGGCATGGCCGGCCCCAGACACGTGGGTGGAGACCAAGACCCGGAAGCGCCCGCAGTGGAAGCGGTGGAGGATGTGGAAGTACGTTGCCGAACGTAAAGGTCGCGGCCACGCCGGCGGACGCCCCAAGGGGCGCCGCGGACTCGCCTACCCCTACCAGGGGGACGAACGACTGATCCGCGCCAGGCAGGCCATCGCAGCGAACCCCGGAGCGTCGAACGCGGAACTCATCCCCGCGCTGCAAGCCGGGTCCGAAGGTGAGTACAGCCGTTCCACGTGGAACCTCATCCTCAAATCCGCCCGCGATCACTCCGAGGAGTAGCCGTGGCCAACAGTTGTTGCCCCCGCTGTGGCGGTCCGCTGGGTGAACGGCCAGCCCGCTCCCGCCTTACCGCCGGCCGCGACATCCTCATCTGCATCACGTGCGGTACCGACGAAGCCGTTCGCCAGGCCAACGGCCAGCCGCCGGTTCCGTTCGGAGAGTGGCCACTGACCACCCAGGCCCCGTAGAACGGGCCGCCAACATGCGTAGGGCCCTTATCCCGAATCTGGGATGAGGGCCCTACGCATATCAATGGCCGCCGTAGTCCATCTACCGACCGGACACCGCAGTTCGGCCAGCGGTCCCACGACGCCCAGCCCACCGAGCCGAGAGGAGCACCTACTACTGCTCAGCCCACCCTCATCCAGACCCGTCGCGCTCCCAGCACGAGCCCGCCACACCCCAATGCTTCAGGTAACAGCCTCACAGCCTCAGGCCGCAGCACCCCCCGAAGACCGAATACCGACCCACTGACCGCAGAAGCGGAACTCACCCATCCCAATGGCCGATCTTGAAATAAATGGACCAAGGTATCGTCACTTCGTGACGATACAATCCTCAAAGACGACCGAATTTGACCGGAAGAGTGCAGGGGGTGAGCGGGCCGATGGCGTGGGTGACCATGATCGGCCCCTCCGACGAGCAGATTGAATACCGCCTCACCGGCGGCCATGGCTGCGGAAAGCCGGTCCTGGTCGACGCCGCGCCGCTCATCGCCGCCATCGAGGCCAGGGCCGAAGCGGCCGGGACCACCGTCGCCGCCCTCCTCGGCACCACCGAGGCCAAGAAGGCGTTCTTCCGGGCCCGCACCCAACTCCGCAACGCGCAGAACCCGAAGTTCACCGGGTTCGACGCCGTCGAGCTCGCCGCCGCAGCCAGCCTCAATGCCCGCGACCTGTACGACGAACAGGCCCTCCCGCGCCCGGCCACCGACGGGCAGGTGGACTACCACCTCGACGCCAGCGAACGCCCCCTCGTGTGGATCGGCGGCGGCCTCAACGAATTCGGCATCACCCCTGGCAGCATCCTCGCCCCCGGGCAGTTCACGGCCGCCCGCAGGCTCATGCACGGCGAGGACCCGAACACCGGCAAGACCCTCGTGGAACCCAAGCTCGCCATCGCCCCCGCCGCGAAGCTGCCCGCCGCCCCGCTGGTCCGCGCCATCCGCCGCGCCGCCGCCGAACGCAGCGTCACCCCCGCCAGCCTGCTGGACTCCAATCGGAAGAAGGACGCCTTCCGCCGGATGGAGAACCAGCTCCAGCGGTTCGGTGAATCCCACCGCGTCCCGGCCTCCACCCTGCTCAAGCTCGCCGGTGCCGTCGGAGTCGACGCCGTCGACCTCTACGGCGAAGACGTTCTGCAGAAGGCCATGGCCGCGGAAGCCGGTGGCCACCTGGACGCCCGCGCGCTCCTGCGCGCCGTCGAAACCCGGGCCGCCGAGACCGGGCAGCAGCCCGCCGACCTGTTCACCACCGCGTCCATGCAGCGCCGGTACACCCAGACCGCAGGTGAAGGCCGCCGACGCCTCCGCGACCTGCCCATGGACGTCCGCGAAGCCGTCGCCATGGCCAAGGCCGCCGGGCTCGCACCCGAAGAGGTGTGGGACACCGAGGAGATCAGGGCTGCCCTACTCGAAGGGCGGGTGCAGGTCGGCCGGTTCGGTGCGGACGTCACCCTCGACCTCGCCAAGTCGAAGTCCGCGTTCCTCGCCTACGCGCCCGAGGAGATCGCCGCCCAGGTCGAGGGCATCTACACCGCAGCCGGCCGCGAGTCCATCAGCGCGCTGGAGCGGTGGACCGCCTACGCGATGCGCGGTCGGCATGGTGACGGCGCCGAGGCCGAGACCGTGCCCACCAGCGGCTTCTCCGGCTGGATGATGGTGCACCGCGCCGCCCGGCCCGTGGACGGCGCCCCGTTCGGCGATCCCCACTTCCACCTGCACTTCACCCTGGCCAACATGGTCAAGGGCACTGACGGCCAGTGGTCCACCGTGGCCGGCGGGGGGCGGGACCTGCACCGGCACGCCCGCGCGACGCAGTCCCTCATGAACGCCCGCATCCGCCGCGAGCTGACCGACACCTTCGGCATCAGCTTCCGCAGGGAGGAGCGGACCGGTGCGTGGGAGATCGCGGCGATCCCCGAAGCCACGATCAAGCTGTTCAGCAAGCGCGACAGCCAGGTGCGGGACCTGCTGACCAAGCTCGGCATCGACTACGACAGCGCCACCACCCGCGAGCGCACCGCCGCCTCCGCCGCCTCCAAGGCCGCGAAGAACGGCGAAGCCGCCGGAGTCGAGGACGATGTCCTGCGCGCCTACTGGCAGGCCGAGGGCCGCGCCGCCGGTGACGACCCCGACGCCATCACGGCCAGTGCCATCGAACAGGACCGGACGGGCCAGAACCCGGACCTGGACCAGCTGTGCGCCCAGGTCTTCAACCCCAAGACCGGGCTGACCAGCCACAGCAAGGACTTCACCCACGCCGCCGCCATCGCCGCCGTCCTGGACGCCCTTCCGTACGGCGTCGCCGACGCGGACGAAGCCGAGCAGCTCACCAACTCCGTCCTGCGGCACGCCGGGTACGCGGTCAAGCTGAACCCGAAGGGCGCCCAGCACTTCACCCACGCCGACCGGTACACCACGGCCGATGTGGTCGCTGCCGAAGCGCTCATCGTCACCGAGGCCACCAACCGCCTCAACGAGCAGGCAGCCGTCGTCACCGGCGACACCGTCGCCATGACCCTGTCCGCAGTCGAGGCCCAGCACGGCGGCGAGTTCGAGTTCTCCGCCGAACAGCGCGCAGTCCTCGAACGCCTGCTGACCGCAGGCCACGGCATCGACGCGGTCGAAGGCATCGCAGGCGCGGGCAAGACCACGATCATGAACACCGCGAGGGCCGCGTGGGAGGCCAACGGACTCGTCATCGCTGGCGCGAGCACCGCCGCCGTCGCCGCCGCGAACCTCAAGGCCGAAGCGGGCATCACCTCCCGCACCCTCGCCTCCTGGCTCACCGGCATCCGCACTGGCGGCCCCGGCCTCACCGGCGTGGACGTGCTGGTCGTGGACGAGGCCGCGATGTGCGATGACCGCGACATCGCCGAACTGCTGGCTTACGCTGCCACGACCGGCACGAAGATCGTGACCGTCGGCGATCCCAAGCAGCTGCACTCGCCGGGCATCGGCGGCTCCTTCGCCGCCATCCATCGCATCGTGGGCGGGCTCGCACTCACCGAGAACTTCCGGCAGAAGGACACGATCGAGCGCCGGGCGCTCGCCCTGTGGCGCGACGACCACCGCACGGAGGCACTGCGCACGTTCGCCGGAACCGGCCGCGTGCACGCCCTCGCCGACAAGGACGAGGCCCTCGCCGCGATGCTGACTGTCTGGGCCGACAAGCGCGCCGCGCACACCGACAACCACACCGCTGTGCAGCAGCTGCTCATGCTCGCGGCCACCAACGAGGTCGTGGAGGAACTCAACGTCGGGGCCCGGGCCCTGCGAAAGGCCAGCGGCGCCCTCACCGGCCCGGAACACCTTTTCGCCCTGGCCGGCGGCGGTGAACTCGCCCTGTCCGTCGGTGACCAGGTCCTCCTCCGGGCCAACGACTACAGGAGCAAGCGGAGCCGGGGCGCGCACGAGGACGTCCTGAACGGGTTCCGCGGACTCGTAGTCGCGGTGGACGAGGACCGCCGGGTCCTGGTCGAGTGGAGGGCGAAGACCGAGGGCGGCGGCCACCGCGACGTCGCCGAATGGGTGGACGCCGACTACATCGCCCATGGCGGCCTCAGCCTCGGGTACGCCATCACCGGCCACAAGAGCCAGGGCCTCAGCGTCGAGGAGGCCCTTGTCTACGGTCCCGGCGCGCAGGCCAACGCCCTCTACACGATGATGAGCCGCGACAAGAAGGAGACCCACCTCTTCCTGCCGCTGTCCGTCTACGAGACCGACGCCGACCGTGCCCGCGCAGGCGAAGCGCTCACCGACCAGGAACAGCTTGACCGCGCGGTCGCGGGCCTCATCCGCGAGATCGAGACCGGCACCGAGGAACGCATGATCCTCACCGAACTCCCGACGGCCGCCGTCCCCGCCCACGTCCGGCACATCGTCCCCGACCTGCCGATCCCGCGCGCCCCCGGCGCCGGGGACACCCCCGAGCAGGACGACATCGAGGAGGCCGCTCCGACGCCCGGACCCCGCCGCACCACCGGCGCCGCCAACCGAGCCGCGACGCCGCCCGCAGCCCCCGAGCCCCGGCAGCCGTCCGCAGCCCGTCCCTACGCCCACCTCACCAACGCGGCCCTGCGCGATGCCGCGCGCAAGGCCGTCGCAGCCGCACGTGCCACCGGGACGGCCGCCGAGAAGGCGGAGGCCGCTGCGGACCGCGCCGAGCAGAGCGCGACCGCCGGAACCGGCCCCAACGTGCTCGCGCTCAGCCGTCGGCACCAAGAAGTCGCCGGACGCGCCGAGGCGATCCGTGACGTGCGTGCCCTGGAAGAGGTCATCGCCGAACACAACTCCCGGCTGCACGGCACCCAGGCCCGCATCAGCGGGATCGAGCAGCAGCTGGCCGCCACCGGACGGTTCGGCCGTCCCGTACTTCGCGGTGACCAGCGGACCGCCGCCGAGGCAGAACGCGAAGACCTCACCCGGACGCGCCACAGGGCCGAACAGGAGCTGGAGAGCACGAAGGAACGGCTCCGCGAAGTCGCCCCCCAGGCCGGGCCCGCCGGTGAGCACGAAGCCGTGCTCACCGAAGCCGACCTGCCGCAGGAGACGAAGGCCGCCCTGCTGCGACGAGCCAAGGACAAGGACGCCGAGGCGGCCAAGGCCCTCCGCACCGAGGCGACCAAGGCACGCCGCACCGCGCGCAACGCCGACGGCCGGGCGTCCGGCCTCCGGGGTGAACTGACCGTGCGGGCCGACCGTAGCCGACAGAACGCAGAGCCTGCGGAAGCAGCAGCACCGACCCCGCCGCAGCCCGAATCCCCGTACGGCCACCGGGCCACGACGGACTACCCGCACAACAGCATCCCGCCGGACAACGCACAGGACGCACTGCCTGTGTAGTCCGATCCGGTCTGAGCAGTGCCGGTGGCGAATGCCCAGCGTCACGGCAGCCTTCAACGACCACGCCTGCGAGAACGCTTCTTGCCGGTACGGCCACGGCGGCCTGCATCCGACGGGGCTGTCGGCGGCGGGCATGCTTGGCACCAGAGCGCGGTGACGGACATCGGCCCGGCCGGCGCCGCGCACTCGGTACCGCCGGTAAGCGAGCCCCGGGTCCCGCACCCCTGGCAGGTACGCGCCTCCTCCAGCCTGCGCGCCAAATCGCACGGCGGGCAGCAGACCATCTCCGGCGCCTCGACCCAGACCACGGTCGGCGTCGAGACGAGCCGGTCCGGCCTGACGTGCACGCACAGCCGCGCCGTCCCGGACCAGACTGCGGCCATGAGGGCTTCCAGGGCCAAGCGCTGCCAGGCCGGCCGGCCCATGAACACCGGGGCAGAGGCCCCTCTGGCGGTCAGGAAGGCATCGCTCTCGGCAGTCGCGGCGTCGATCTGGTCGCGCAACGCGGAATCGGCGGGCAGGTCCGAACCGGCGGGCTGCATGGTGAAGCTCCTCGTGAAGGGAGTGGACGGAGGCAGAAGCAAAAGGGCTGGAGCACGGATGGTCGTCGCGGGTCAGTTCGCTGCGGGGCAGCGGCATCAGATTTGGCGGAGTGCTACCAGGACGCGGCCCATGAGGTGCGGGTCGTCGACGGGAAGGTGTTCGTCGGTGATGGGCTCGTACGGCTGTGGCCGTCCTGCCCGGTTCGACGGTTCTCTGGCGGTTGCTGTCCGAGGTCTCGGTGCTGTGGTGCCGGGGCGGACCTCGGCCCAGACGGTCTTGCCGCCGTTCGGCGGGTGGTAGTACCCCCATCGGCTGCTCATGTGCTCGACCAGGAAGAGTCCGCGTCCGCGCTCAGCATCGGTGCCGACAGTCTTCGGCGCTGGGGGGCGTGTGTCGTTGTCCGTGACCTGTACCAGGACAGTCGGGCCGCGCAGCTGGAGGTCCAGGCCGATCAGCTGCACCTTGGACAGCACCGCAGAGGTCAGCCGTTCGGGCTGCTTCGCGTCGTTCGGGTGCTGGATCGCGTTGGTGACGAGTTCCGAGAGCACTAACAGGATGGAGTCGATCAGGTCGGAAGGCACCTGCCAGCGGCCCAGCACATCACGGGTGTGGAGCCTGGCCCAGCCGGCCGCATTGGGGGTGTCGGCCAGTTTCAGGTGACTGTGGGGCACAGTGGGGACTTGCTGCATTATGGACGCCTCCCGGCGGGGCAGTGGCCCGAGTGTCCGGGCCATCGCGCTGGTTGGGGGAGTTCCTACTTGGTGGCGACGAGGAGAAGCGCGCCGTGGGGGCAGTTGGAGAAGCGCCCTCAGCTCAGCGTCCGAGAACCGCTTCTCGGGCTGCGCGGGACCAGATGGATTGCTGGCGGAGGGTGAAGCCCATCCGGTTCCAGTGGAAGATGACGTGCCGCGCGAGGATTCCGCGCATTCCAAGGCTGAGCTTTCCGGCCGCCGCCGCCTGTTCGAACGCCCGTCCGCCGGTCTCCAGGCCACTGATCCATGGCTGGACGTGCGCGAGCGCTTCGGATTCGAGAAGGGATTGAGCGTCTGCCAAGAGGAGTCTGCGCATGGGCTCAACCATGGTGCTGACCTGATCGGAGGTGACGTCGTCTGTGAGCGGACGCCGTACTTCGACCAACCCCCACACGTCACCCTGCTCGCCGAACTCCAGGCCCGCCGAGCGCATTATCATCGTCATGGCCAGGAGGGAAACTGCCTTGGTGTCCAGCCCCGCTTGCTGGTCAGTCGCCGCTGCCAGGTAGTCGAGCACGCCGACGCTGTCGGCGTGAAACAGCTCATGCGCGAGGGCTATTCCGTTCGGGCCGCCGAAGGCGGTGACCTCTGGTTCGTACGGCGAGGCACTCCATTCGGCAGTCACGTTCCAGGAGACGGAGCTGCCCAGCGCCTCGGCGACGTGGCGGACGACGTCCTCGGCGGTGGTGCCCGGAGCGGGGAGGTAGCGCAGCCGCCAGTGAGGGTGCTTGCGAACGAACCACCAGCTACCGATTGGCCCGGTGCGAAGGGCCGGCAGGAGGTAGGCGTGGAAGATCCGGTGGCCGGTCGGGTAGTCGGTGAAGCGGATGTTCGCCTGCTGCCAGCCGGACGGTTCGGCGTCGAGCGCTGCCCGACCGGCGTCCTGGTAGCGCTCGATGGCCTCGGACAGGAGCGCGGGCTCCGTGTCTGCGGTTCGGGCGGCGTCTTCGACGGAGGTTCCGCCGAGAACGGCCAGGACTGCGTCCTCCAGACGGTCTGTGCGGTGCACGGCCGGACTCCTCACGTCAGCAACAGGCAGGAGTCCCACTGCCCTTGGGGGGTGGCGCCGACTTCGGTGTCCTGGAAGGCGAGGGCAGCTCCCGTCTTCCCGACCAGGAGGCCGTTCTCATCGGGGGCCGGAGCCAGCGCGAACCGCCCGATGAGGAAGTTGAACCGGTGGCGGTACTTGGCCGGGGTGTCGGCGTCTTCCGCAATGCGCTGGACAGCACGCAGAACACCCCCGAAACCATGGCAGAGCCCGCGGTCGGCGACCAGGTCGATCTGGTGACGGTCGGTGAGGCAGTACAGCAGGGCGCGCTCGACCATCCGCTTACGGTCCGCATCCTCAAGAACGATGGCCGCAAGCTGCTGCGCACGAGCGATTCCGGGTGTGCCGTAGCACCAGCCGGGGGCGGCTGCGTGCACGGGAGCGGCACCGAGGTGGCTGATCCACCGGGGCCAGCGAAGGCCGTGAGCCTCGGTCTGTTGGACTTGGTCGAGCCAGCGGCAGATGCGCCGGATGGCTGCCTCGTGTCCGTCCACGGCGACGCCCGCGCGCAGGGCCAGGGAGAGGAGAGCGAGCGGTCCCGTGATGCCGTGCGCCAGCCCGGCGTTGGCATGGCCGCCCGGCGTGGCGGTCTTGTCGCTGGCAGGGGCGTGGCCGACCCACCAGCCGGGCAGGGGCCCGTGCGTCGCGTCTGTGAGAGGTTTGCTCAGGCGGACCAGGTACTCCAGGACGCCCTTCAGCTCAGGACCGCTGGGCTGTCGCCGCAGTAGCAGGGCCCCGATACCGGTCAGACCGCGGAACAGGTCGTACTCCGCGAACGAGGGCCGGCGACCGGCGTCGATCCGGGCGTGAGCGGCGGAAAGCCGCTGTCTCGTGTGCTCGGCCACGATCCCGTCGAGGGTGTGCAAGGCGCCTGCATACCGGTCGGTGCCGTCGGCAGCGAGGTGCAAGACGAAGGCCATCGCGGGGGCGCCGAGGAACAGGTTCGCCTCCGGGCCGTCGGCCAAGGGACCGATCCCGGCGAGGGTGCGGTGCACGTCCTGCCACTCCCCGGTGCCCCGCCGGGCCCGCTCTATCTGGAGCAGGGCGGCGGAAGCTGTCAAGTCAACTGAGACGTTGGATTGGTTATGAGGAGTGGGGTTCGGGTTCCCTACGTTTGGCTGGGTCGTTGATCCAGGCACGGTG
>NZ_JBXAWK010000066.1:0-30739 GCF_057291755.1 Kitasatospora sp. UYEF31 | reverse complement strand
CACACCGACTACCGCCGCCCGCTGGAGACCTTCCACGAAACGTTCCGGGCGGTCATCGGTCTGTACTTCCTTCAGCAGACTTCTGAATAACCCTCAGGGGATTTCTGCGTGGCGAGGGCGGTTTCAAACGGTGAGTGCATCGTGAGACCATGATCACTTTGCGCTGGACCGGAGGATGAGTCAGGTGAGCCGGGGAAATCCTCGGATGGCGAACTCCGGCTGAGAAGTTGGATGAATTCCTAGCGGCAACTTGATGCACTCACCGCTTGAAACCGCCGTCCGGAAAGTTCGAGGCACCTCACACCACCGACCACGATCCACATACGCAGACCAGCAGCTTTTACCACGAACCTAAGTTAATGGTATTGGGCCTCGGACAGGTCCCGGGCCGACGTTCCGGCAGGTTGCGGATTTGGCGTGACCAACCCCACCAGGCGAATCTGATGACACGTCGGTAACATCGCACCCATGACCACCACGGAGACGCAGCCAGCCCCCGCCGCAGAGCCGGCTTCGGACCGCCAGGTGAAGAAGCTCGCCAGGAACATCCGCAAGTTCGCCGCCGCGCACGGCGGAGAGGCGGACGCGGTGGTCGAGTACGTCGGCCGCGGCGCCACCCGCATCGTCCTCGTCGGCGCCGACGGCGCGTGGGGCGACCAGGTAGCCAAGGAGTACGCCGTCGCCGTCAAGGCCGTGGAGACCGCCGGCGCGACGCTCCACGAGGAGTTCCCCAATGACGTCGCGGCACGGGTGAACACCGGCCGCTACGAGTGGTCCCGCATGGCGGGCATCCAGGTAGGAGCCCACTGAAGACCCGGGGTCGTTTCTAGTCGTCGCCGTCGAGCAGCCGGTCCACGGACAGTTTCAGGTCGACCCCGACTGACGCGGGGAGTGGGAACTCCTCCCCGCGCGGGTAGTCCGAGCGGGTCCGGTAACCGGACTTGTGCGGGTCGGTCAGGACGAGCACCCGGTCGTGCTTCCGGTCCACGACGACGTAGACCGGGACACCGGACTGTGCGTAGACCTCGGCCTTGGTATGCACATCGCCGGCCCAGTCGGAGGACGTGACCTCCAGAACGAGGCGGAACACCTCAGGGGCGTAGCAGTTGAGGCGTACGTAAGCTGTTTTGTAGCCCGCTTCGACGACGGACAGGTCGGGGATCGCGAAGTCGTCGGGACCGCTCTCCAGCCACAGACCGATGTTCTGGAGTGCTTTGAGGCCGGCTTTGCGGGCTCCGGCTCCGGTCAGGAGCACGGTCACATCGGTCAGCGTTTCGGCATGCGGCCCGTCAGCGGGTGGTGCCACAGTGATCCTCCCCTTGATGATCTCCACCTTCTGCCCCGGGTATGTGCGGGACAGCTGATCGGCGACATCGGTGATCGTCACTTCGTTCATGACTGCGGTCACGGCGAACCTCCTCATCGGGCCGACTCCTGGGGAGAGTAGTCAGGGGACAGGTCACGGCGGTCCGGAAACCAGAGGGTTCACTCTTCCGCGGCTGCGTTCACTCCCAGAGTGCCCCACGGAGCCGCGCCCGGCCATCACCACGGGTTATTCAGCAGGCACATCGCCGGAGACTCACCCCGGACGGGTCCGTCGATCATGCTCGGAACGCAGTGATCGAAGACCGGTCCACAGCATTCCGAGCATGATCGATGCGGTGATGCGGTGGAGCGGTGATGCGAGGCTCAGTAGCTTGTCGCGGCCACCGGCTCGGCCAGCACCGGAGCGGGAGAGCCGACAGCGGCGGGACGGGTCCGCAGGCCCAGGATGATCCGGGTCGTCGTCAGCGCCACCAGGCAGGCGCCCAGCATGTGCAGCAGCACCTGCCACTCCGGCAGGCCGTTGAAGTACTGCGTGTAGCCGATCAGACCCTGCGGGACCAGCACGCCGATCAGCCACCAGACCCGCTTCTGCGCGTCCAGCGGGCCGTCGGTCACCCGCAGCGCCAGCGCCAGCGCGATCGCCGCGCCGAGCAGCAGGAACGCCACGTCGGCGTGCAGCCAGGCCATGTGGTCGATGTTCAGACCGAACCGGCGGGCCTTCTCGTCACCCGCGTGCGGTCCGGCGCCGGTCACGATCGTGCCGATGAGCAGCAGGAGCCCGGCGACCGCGCCGGTCGCGTACGCGAACAGGGTGATCTCCCGGCGGACCACCGGCACGGTCGGGCCGTCGCTCTCCCCGCCCCACTGGTAGAGGACCACCGCGGAGGCGATCAGGCACATCGAAAGCAGCAGGTGGCTGGCCACCGACAACGGATGAAGATCGGTCAGTACGGTGATCCCGCCGAGCACCGCCTGCCCGAAGATGGCGAGCAGCTGGGCCACCGCGAGGCGGCGGACCGCCGGGCGCACGGGCCGGTGCCCGCGCAGCGACCAGGTCTCCAGCTTCAGCGCCCGGCCGATCGCCGGACGCCGCCGGACGAACCCGGCCAGTTTGTCCTGGTAGACCGCGACGATGCAGGCCACCGCGATCACGCCGAGCACGTACGTCAGCATCCGGTTGCCGAACTCGATGTACGAGTGGTAGCTGACCGCGTCGTGCGCGGTCCACTTCCCGGTGCCGCTGTCGCACCTGGGCCACGTGTCGCACCCGAGACCGGAGCCGGTGAGCCGGACGAGGCCGCCGGTGATGACGATGCCGATCTGGGCGATCACGTTCGCCAGGAAGAACTTGCGGGCGAGCGGTGACACGGCGGGGGCGGGGGCCTGCGAATCCATAGGCCGAATCGTACGTCGTGAACACTTTCACAAGCGCACAGGGGGATGTCTGTCGACGTCCACTACTCCCAGCGGAAGAACCGCGCCGCCGCCCCGAGGCCGAGCACCGACCACACCGTCAGGACCGCGAGTTCCTTCCACGGCATGCCGCCGCCGTGCTGGAGGACGTCCCGCAGGCCGCCGGACAGCGCCGAGACCGGCAGCAGCTCCAGGGCCTGTCGGACCCCGCCGGGGAACTTGTCCAGCGGCACGATCACCCCGCCGGCCACCAGGAGCAGGATGAACACCAGGTTCGCGGCGGCCAGGGTCGCCTCCGCGCGCAGCGTGCCGGCCATCAGCAGGCCGAGCCCGGAGAACGCGGCCGTGCCCAGGAGCAGCAGCAGGACGACGTAGAGCGGGTTGCCGTGCGGCGACCAGCCGAGCAGCAGTGCGATGACCGTGAGCAATGCGATCTGCAGCAGCTCGACGACGAGCACACAGACCGTCTTGGCGGCCAGCAGCCCCCAGCGCGGCAGCGGAGTCGCGCCGAGCCGTTTGAGTACTCCGTACCGCCGCTCGAAACCGGTGGCGATGGCCTGGCCGGTGAACGCTGTGGAAAGCACCGCGAGCGCCAGGACGCCCGGGGTCAGGAAGTCGACCCGCTTGTCCCCGGACCCCACCGCGGTGCCGAGGTCGATGACGTCCACCGAGCTGAAGAGCGCGAGCAGCAGAGCCGGGATGACGATCGTCAGGAGCAGCTGCTCGCCGTTGCGCAGCAGCATCTTCGTCTCAAGCAGCGCCTGCGCGCCGACCATGCGGCCCAGCGGGGCCGCGCCCGGCCTGGGGGAGAAGACACCCGGCTGCCTGGCGCCGGGCGGCTGGACCTTCGGAGAATCCGTACCGGTGTTCATCCGCGCAGCTCCCGACCTGTGAGTTCCAAGAACACGTCTTCGAGCGTGCGGCGGTCGATGCCGAGCCCGGACGGCATCACCCCGTGCTGGGCGCACCAGCCGGTGACCGTCGCGAGCAGCCGGGGATCGACGCCGGTCTCACCGGCCGGGTCGACGCGGTACGAACCGCGTACGGTCTCCACGGCCTTCGCGCCCGGGGGCAGGGCCATGACCAGGCTTTCCAGGTCCAGTCCGGGCGGCCCGGTGAAGCGCAGGGCGTCCTCAGCGCCGGTGCGGCACAGGGCTTCGGGTGAGCCGGTGGCGATCACCCGCCCGTGGTCGACGATGGCGACGTCGTCCGCGAGCTTTTCGGCTTCGTCCATGAGGTGTGTGGTGAGGACGACCGTGACCCCGTCCGTACGGAGGTCCCGTACGAGGTCCCACGTGGCATGGCGGGCCTGCGGGTCGAGCCCGGCCGTCGGTTCGTCCAGGAACACCAGCTCGGGGCGGCCGACCACGGCCAGGGCGAGCGCGAGCCGCTGCTGCTGCCCGCCGGACAGCCGCCGGTAGGTGGTCCGGCCGCACGTTTCGAGGCCGAGCCGGTCGATCAGCATGCCGACGTCGAGCGGGTGCGCGTGGAGTTTCGCGACGTGCCGCAGCATCTCGTCGGCCCGCGCCCCGGGGTACACCCCGCCGGACTGCAGCATCACCCCGATCCGTGGCCGCAACGCTTCGGCGTTCCGTACCGGATCCAGACCCAGGACCCGCACGGAGCCTGCGTCGGCCTGCCGGTAGCCCTCGCAGACCTCGACCGTGGAGGTCTTGCCCGCGCCGTTGGGGCCGAGCACGGCGGTGACCGTTCCGTGCTCCACGCGCAGGTCGAGACCGTCTACGGCGACCTTGTCGCCGTAGCGCTTCATCAACCCGGTGATTTCGACTGCTGTGTCGACTGCTGGTGGCGGGGCGCTCATGGGTCACGAGTCTAGGAACGCTGGCACCGTCCACCGACCAGGGGCCGTGTCAGCCAGTGGGCGACAGTGCCGCGGCGACTGGGCCGGGCGGGTGGACCCTCTACCAGAACATCACCAACTTAGGTAGCCCTAAGTGATCTACTCCACTCGGGGTTGGTTGGCGTTCGGGGAGTAATAAGGCAAGAATAGTGTTGTGAAAAACATGGGCGGAGCATCGGAGGGCGGGGTCACGACCCCGGCCGTCGAGGTCGACGTGCATGTGGGCACCCGCAACAAGGTGGTCCGGCTGATCCTCGAAGGGGGCCCGTCCACCGTGGCGGACCTCGCCGAGAAGCTCGACCTCACCGCCGCGGCGGTCCGGCGGCACCTGGACGCGTTGATCGCCGACGGGATCGTCCGGGCCGACGAACAGCGGGTGTACGGTCACCGTGGCCGCGGCCGCCCCGCCAAGGTCTTCGCCTTGACGGACACCGGGCGCGACACGTTCTACCAGGATTACGACCGCCTCGCGGCCGACGCCCTGGGCTTCCTGGCCGGAGCCCTGGGTGAGGACGCGGTCCTGGCCTTCGCCCGCGGGAGGGTCGCCGAGACCGAGCAGAAGTACCGCTCGGTCGTCGACGCCGCCCCGGAGGGTGAGAAGGCGCAGGCGCTGGCCCGGGCGCTGTCCGCCGAGGGATACGCCGCCACCGCGCGGCAGGCCCCGGGCGGAGAGCAGCTGTGCCAGCACCACTGCCCGGTGGCGCACGTCGCCGAGCGGTTCCCGCAGCTCTGCGAGGCCGAGACCGAGGTGTTCGCACGCCTCCTCGGCACGCACGTGCAGCGGCTGGCGACCATCGCCCGCGGCGACGGCGTCTGCACGACACACGTGCCGGCCTACAAGTCGGCGCAGGAAGTGCCCGCACCACCAGGAACACCAGTTACACCGGCAGTTGCGCGGAAACCGGACGCGCCGCACGCCGTCGACACCAACCCCACCCCGGCTCCCGGGAGGAACCAGGTATGACCACCACCGCTCACCCCGAGCTCGAGGGCCTGGGCAGTTACGACTTCGGCTGGTCCGACCCGGACTCCGCCGGCGCGAACGCCCGCCGCGGCCTGTCCGAGGAAGTCGTCCGCGACATCTCGGCGAAGAAGAACGAGCCCGAGTGGATGCTCAAGCTCCGCCTCAAGGGCCTGCGGCTGTTCGGCAAGAAGCCGATGCCGACGTGGGGCTCCGACCTGTCGGGCATTGATTTCGACAACATCAAATACTTCGTACGCTCGACTGAGAAGCAGGCGACCTCCTGGGAGGACCTGCCCGAGGACATCAAGAACACGTACGACCGCCTCGGCATCCCGGAGGCGGAGAAGCAGCGCCTGGTCGCCGGTGTCGCCGCGCAGTACGAGTCCGAGGTCGTGTACCACCAGATCCGTGAGGACCTGCAGGAGCAGGGCGTCATCTTCCTGGACACCGACACGGCCGTGCGCGAGCACCCGGAGGTCTTCCAGGAGTACTTCGGCTCGGTGATCCCCGTCGGCGACAACAAGTTCGCCGCGCTGAACACCGCGACGTGGTCCGGCGGCTCGTTCATCTACGTGCCCAAGGGCGTCCACGTCGAGATCCCGCTGCAGGCCTACTTCCGCATCAACACGGAGAACATGGGCCAGTTCGAGCGGACGCTGATCATCGCGGACGAGGACTCGTACGTGCACTACGTCGAGGGCTGCACCGCGCCGATCTACTCGTCGGACTCGCTGCACTCCGCGGTCGTCGAGATCATCGTCAAGAAGAACGCCCGGGTGCGTTACACGACCATCCAGAACTGGTCGAACAACGTCTACAACCTGGTGACCAAGCGCGCCGTGTGCCACGAGGGCGCGACGATGGAGTGGATCGACGGCAACATCGGTTCCAAGGTCACCATGAAGTACCCGGCCGTCTACCTGCTCGGCGAGCACGCCAAGGGCGAGACGCTGTCCATCGCCTTCGCGGGCGAGGGCCAGCACCAGGACGCCGGCTCCAAGATGGTCCACCTGGCGCCGAACACTTCGTCGAACATCGTGTCGAAGTCGGTGGCCCGCGGCGGCGGCCGTACGTCGTACCGCGGTCTCGTGCAGATCGAAGAGGGCGCCCACGGCTCCACCTCGTCGGTCAAGTGCGACGCCCTGCTGGTCGACACCATCTCGCGCTCGGACACGTACCCGTACGTCGACGTCCGCGAGGACGACGTCTCCATGGGCCACGAGGCGACCGTCTCCAAGATCTCCGCTGACCAGTTGTTCTACCTTATGAGCCGCGGGATGACCGAGGACGAGGCCATGGCCATGATCGTGCGCGGGTTCGTCGAGCCCATCGCGCGCGAACTCCCCATGGAGTACGCCCTCGAGCTGAACCGTCTCATCGAGCTCCAGATGGAAGGGGCTGTGGGCTAACCCATGGCTGACACGGCATTTGACAGCGGCTCCGCCGCGGGCATCCCCGGCTCGCTGTCCACAGGTTCAGTGCAGGTGCTCCAGCCCGGCGACGACCAGCTCGCCGGGCCTGGCACCGGCCGCACGGTCGCCCAGTCGGCTGATGCGCGCCAGATCCCCATCGCGTCGTACGACGTGGCCGACTTCCCGCTGCCCACGGGCCGCGAGGAGGAGTGGCGGTTCACCCCGCTCGCCCGGCTGCGCGGACTGCACGACAGCACGGCGGTGGCCACCGGCGAGGTGACCGTCACGGTGGAGGCCCCCGAGGGGGTCCGCGTCGAGACGGTCGGCCGCGACGCGCTGTGGGACGGGAGGACGGGGCGCCTGGGCAAGGGCGGCAAGCCCGCCGACCGGGCCGCCGCGCAGGCGTTCGGCCTGTTCGAGAAGGCGACCGTCATCACGGTCCCCAAGGACACGCAGGTCGCCGAGCCGATCACCGTCACGCTGCACGGCGACGACGCGGTCGGCTACGGCCACCTGCTCGTCGAGGTGGAGCGGTTCGCCGAGGCCGTCGTCGTCCTGGACCACAGCGGCAGCGCCGCCTACAGCCAGAACGTCGAGTTCATCGTCGGCGACGGCGCGAAGCTGAAGGTCGTGTCGGTCCAGGACTGGGACGCCGGTTCGGTCCACCTGGGCCACCAGATCACCCGGCTCGGCCGCGACGCGGCCTACCAGTCCGTCGTGGTCACCCTCGGCGGCGACCTCGTACGGCTGTTCCCGCGTGTCGTCTACGACGGGCCCGGCGGCGACGCCGAGCTGTACGGCGTGTACTTCGCCGACGCCGGCCAGCACCAGGAGCACCGGCTCTTCGTGGACCACGACGTCCCGCGCTGCCGCTCCTTCGTCACGTACAAGGGCGCGCTGCAGGGCGAGAACGCGCACACCGTGTGGATCGGCGACGTGCTCATCCGCGCCGCCGCCGAAGGCACGGACACGTACGAGCTGAACCGCAACCTCGTGCTCAGCGACGGCGCCCGCGCCGACTCGGTCCCCAACCTGGAGATCGAGACCGGCGAGATCGCCGGCGCGGGCCACGCCAGCGCCACCGGCCGCTTCGACGACGCGCAGCTGTTCTACCTCCAGTCGCGCGGCATCCCGGCCGACGAGGCCCGCCGCCTCGTGGTCCGCGGCTTCTTCGCCGAGATCATCGCGAAGATCGGCATCGACGCGCTCGAAGAGCGTCTGATGACCCGGATCGAGGGCCTGCTGGAGGTCTCCTCCGTGGCGAAGGGCGGGTCGGTATGACCTTCCAGCTCGCCGCGACGGCCTCCGCGCTGAGCGAGGACACCCCCCACCGCGTCGTGCTCGACGGCACCGCCGTCGCGCTCGTCCGCACCGAGGGCGAGGTGTACGCGATCAACGACGTCTGCTCGCACGCGAACGTCTCGCTCGCCGAGGGTGAAGTCGAAGACTGCATGATCGAGTGCTGGCTGCACGGCTCGCGCTTCGATCTGCGCACCGGCCGCCCCTCGGGTCTCCCGGCCACCAGGCCGGTCCCTGTCTACCCCGTGAAGATCGACGGCGACAACATCCTTGTCGACCTGTCCAACCAGGAGTCCTGACCGATGGCAACGCTTGAGATCCGCGACCTGCACGTCAGCGTGGAGGCCGAAGACGGCCCCCGCGAGATCCTGCGCGGCGTCGACCTGACCGTGAAGCAGGGCGAGACCCACGCCATCATGGGCCCCAACGGCTCCGGCAAGTCCACCCTGGCCTACACCGTCGCAGGCCACCCGAAGTACAAGGTCACCAGCGGCCAGATCCTCCTCGACGGCGAAGACGTGCTCAGCATGTCCGTCGACGAGCGGGCCCGGGCCGGCCTGTTCCTCGCCATGCAGTACCCGGTCGAGGTCCAGGGCGTGTCCGTCTCCAACTTCCTGCGCACCGCCGTCACGGCGGTGCGCGGCGAGGCACCCAAGCTGCGTACCTGGGTGAAGGAGGTCAAGGGCGCGATGGAGAAGCTCCAGATGGACCCGGCCTTCTCCGAGCGCGGGGTCAACGAGGGCTTCTCCGGCGGCGAGAAGAAGCGCCACGAGATCCTCCAGATGGAGCTCCTCAAGCCGAAGATCGCGATCCTCGACGAGACCGACTCGGGTCTCGACGTCGACGCGCTCAAGCAGGTCTCCGAGGGTGTCAACCGGGTCCGCGACGCGGGCGAGGTCGGCGTGCTGCTGATCACGCACTACACGCGGATCCTGCGCTACATCAAGCCGGACTTCGTGCACGTCTTCTCGGCCGGCAAGATCGTCGACTCCGGCGGCCCCGAGCTGGCCGACAAGCTGGAGAACGAGGGCTACGAGGCGTACACGGCGGCAGGTGAAGCTGCATGACCCAATCGCTGCCGGGGCTTCTCGACACAGAAGCCATCCGCAAGGACTTCCCGGTGCTGTCGCGGCTCGTCCACGACGACAAGCCCCTGGTCTACCTGGACAATGCGGCCACGTCGCAGAAGCCGCGGCAGGTGCTGGACGCGTTGACGGAGTACTACGAACTCCACAACGCCAACGTGCACCGGGGCATCCACGTGCTGGCCGAAGAGGCCACCGGGTTGTACGAAGGCGCGCGCGACAAGGTGGCCGCGTTCATCGGCGGCGACCGCGACGAGGTCATCTTCACGAAGAACGCCTCCGAGGCGCTGAACCTCGTCGCCAACATGGTGACCTGGGCGGACGAGCCGTACAAGGTCGGTCCGGGCTCCGAAGTGGTCATCACGGAGATGGAGCACCACTCCAACATCGTGCCGTGGCAGCTGATGTGCCAGCGCACCGGCGCGACCCTGAAGTGGTTCGGCCTGACCGACGGCGGCCGTCTCGACCTGTCGGACATCGAGCAGGTCATCACCGACCGTACGAAGATCGTCTCGGTGGTCCACACTTCGAACATCCTCGGTACGGTCAACGACCTCGAACCGATCATCCGCCGGGCGCACGACGTGGGCGCGATCGTCGTGGTCGACGCTTCCCAGGCGGCCCCGCACGTCCCGCTGGACGTACGGACCCTGGGTGCCGACTTCGTGGCCTTCACCGGCCACAAGATGTGCGGCCCCACGGGTATCGGTGTGCTGTGGGGACGCCGCGGGCTGCTCGAAGAGCTCCCGCCGTTCCTCGGCGGCGGCGAGATGATCGAGACAGTCACGATGGAGTCGTCGACGTACGCGCCGGCGCCGTACAAGTTCGAAGCCGGCACGCCGCCGATCGCCCAGGCGGTCGGTCTCGGCGCGGCCGTCGACTACCTGAACAGCATCGGCATGGACAAGATCGCGGCGCACGAGCACGCGCTCACGTCGTACGCGATCGACGCGTTCAACTCCGTTCCGGGCCTGCGGATCATCGGCCCGGACACGGCCGTGGACCGCGGCGCGGCGATCTCGTTCACGTTCGCCGGCATCCACCCGCACGATGTGGGCCAGGTGCTCGACGACCAGGGCATCGCCGTCCGGGTGGGCCACCACTGCGCCCGCCCGGCCTGCCTGCGCTACGGCGTACCGGCGACGACGCGCGCGTCGTTCTACCTGTACTCCACCCCGGGCGAGGTCGACGCGCTGGTCAACGGGCTGGAACACGTACGCCGGTTCTTCGGCTGACACGGGGGGACGGGCGCTCATGAAGATGGAATCGATGTACCAGGAGATCATCCTGGACCACTACCGCAAGCCCCACAACAAGGGTCTGCGGGACGGCGACGTCGAAGTGCACCACGTCAACCCGACCTGTGGCGACGAGATCACCCTGCGGGTGGTGCTCGACGGCACCGGGGACGACGCGAAGATCACCGACGTGTCGTACGACGGCCAGGGCTGCTCGATCAGCCAGGCGTCCGCCTCGGTCATGACCGACCTGGTCATCGGCCGTACGGTCGGCCAGGCCCGGGAGGTCGGCGACGCCTTCCTGGAGCTGATGCAGTCCAAGGGGCAGATGGAAGGCGACGAGGACGTCCTGGAGGACGGGATCGCCTTCGCCGGAGTCTCCAAGTTCCCCGCGCGCGTGAAGTGCGCTTTGCTCTCCTGGATGGCCGTCAAGGACGCGACCGCCCAGGCGATGGAGGAAAAGTCATGAGCGAGACGACGACGACCGCGGACGACGTCCGCGAGGCCCTGTACGACGTGGTCGACCCCGAGCTCGGCATCAATGTCGTCGACCTCGGTCTCATCTACGGCGTGACCGTGGACGACGCGAACATCGCCACGATCGACATGACGCTCACGTCCGCGGCCTGCCCGCTGACCGACGTCATCGAGGAGCAGGCCCGTACGGCCACCGAGGGCATCGTCAACGACATGCGCATCAACTGGGTGTGGATGCCGCCGTGGGGCCCGGACAAGATCACCGACGACGGCCGCGACCAGCTGCGGGCGTTGGGGTTCAACCTCTGAGCGACCTTTGAGTACGGCAGACGCCCTCCGCTTGTGCGGAGGGCGTCTGCCGTATGCGGGGAGTGCCGCCCGGTGGTCCGGCGCACCGTGATCCAGTGACGGATGATCACGGCAAGACGCGATCATCGGTCACTGGATCAAGTGCCGGGTCCGGGTCCGCTACGGCTTCAGCCGCACGATCTGCGGGTCGTGGTCGCTCGCCTGCTCCGCGAACTCCGCGTTGATGTGCACGATGTCGTACTCCGCCCGCTTGATCCCCGGGCTCGTCAGAATGTGGTCGATCAGCTGCGAGTTGCCGTTGAAGACGTACGAGTAACGCTCGTACGACGGCAGGGTGTCCGCGAGGTCCCGCAGCACTCCGCCGTCGGTCAGCGCGGCGGCGGCCGGGGAGAACGTGAAGTCGTTCAGGTCGCCGAGCACGACGGCCGACGCCTTCGGGTCCGCGGCGAGCAGGCTCTTCATGAAGGCGTTCACCGACGTGGTCTGCTTCAGACGCTGTACTTCAGAAGACCGCACCGGCTGCTGAAGGCGGCTGTCCAGGGGCATGTCGCCGCCCTTGGAGTTGAAGTGGTTCGCGACCACGAAGACCGTACGGCCGTGGAACACGAACTCGCCGGCGAGCGGCTTGCGGCTGTTCGTCCACGCGTCGTTCGCCGGGTCGATCCGGCCGGGGGAGACGGTCAGCTGCGGCTTCCTGCCGCCGGTCACGCCGACGGGCGTGACAGCGTCGCCGCCGGGGCGGTCGGTGAACGACACCCGGGCCGGGTTGAAGAGGAACGCCGTACGGATGTTCCCGCCCGGCTCGCCGCCGTCTTTTTTGTCCTGGGGAGCGATCGAACGCCATTCGTAGCGCGGACCGCCCGCCGCGGCGATCGCGTCGGTGAACTTGCGGAGCGTCACCTCGGCCGAAACCGTACCGTCGTCGGTCTTGCCGTTGTCGTCCTGGATCTCTTCGAGAGCGAGGATGTCGGGGGAGGACAGGTTCTCGACCACCGCCGCGGCGAGCTGGTCGAACTTGGCCTGCGGGTCGGTCGGGTCGAGGTTCTCGACGTTGTACGTGGCGATCGCCAGCTCACCGGACTTCTGCGGCTCCGTCACCTCACGCTGGAGGTTGTTGTCCTTCAGCGTGCCCAGCGTGGTGGCGGTGATCGTGTAGCCGCCGTACTGGTTGTAGTCGAGCGGGCCGTTGGTCGCGCCCGTCAGCACATCGCCGACATCGGCCCTGGGGAACGGCCGCTGGGCCAGCGGAACCAGCGACTGGACCTTGAGGCGTCCCGCGTTGCGGGCCTCGTACGAGCCGTAGAGCGTGCCGCCGCGCCGCGTCGGGTTCTGCCACGGCTTGACGGTCACCCACAGCTCGGCGTGGTCGTTGCTCGGGCCCGACACCTCAGCGTCGTCCACCCGGACGTTCATGCCTTCGAGGGACTCGTACCGGTCGAGCGCGTAACGCTGCGGCTTGAGGGTCAGCTTCTCGATGCTGCGGCCGTCCGCGGGGTCGCCCTCGGGCGCGTAGTTCGACGGCACGGTCCACATGTTCAGCGTCACGGGGGCGGGCACCGGATTGCCGCTGGAGACGACGGTGACGACCGGCTTGCTCAACTGCGTGAGCGACTGCGAGCCCGCGGCGGTCCCGCCCGGGTAGTACTCGGTGACCTGTCCGCTGACCAGGACCGCGTCCCCGGCCTGCACCTTCGGCGCCGAGCCGGTGAAGACGAACAGGCCCTCGCTGGTGGCGGCGTCACGGTCCGGGTCCGGGTCCTGGAACCAGAAACCCTTCGAACTGCCGTACGTGCGGACTCCCGTGACGACACCGGGCAGGTCCGCGACGGTCTTGCCGGCCAGTGGCGAGACGCGGGTGGTGCCCTGGACGTCGTGGATGCGCACGCTGTCGGCGGCGTGGGCCTGGCCGGGTGCGATGAGCAGGGCTGCGGCGACCGCGGCGGTGGCGGCGACGGCTGCGGCGCGGCGGTTCGGGCGGGATATGCCCATGGGTACGGGTCCTTCCGGACGGCAGGTGTCGATCAGGACACGGCGCTTTAGAGACTCAGAGCCTCAGTGCTTCAGAGCCTCAGTGCTTCAGAGACTCAGAGCCTCAGTGCTTCAGAGCCTCAGCGCTTCAGGGACAGAGCGGTCTTCATGCGGGTCGGTTGTCCGCACAGAAGCTGTTCTAGCCGGTCCGGGGGACCTGACGCTTGCCGGGAGGAGGCGTGTCGGTGACTTCTGGAGGGCGGGGGTCCCATAAAAACGACTTTTGCGTACGGAACGCAGCAGGGGCTGTGCCCGGCGGACGGGCACAACCCCTGCGGAGCACAGCAGATGGCGGGTCCTCAGATCTCCAGTGCGATCTTCCCGCGGGTGTGCCGCGCGGCGCTCAGCGCCTGGGCCTCGGCGGCCTTCTCCAGCGGGAACGTCGCCGCGATCTCGACGGTGAGCTTCCCGGCCTCGGCCAGCGCGGTCAGCGCGTCCAGGTCGGCCGTGTCGGGACGGACGAAGACGTACCGGCCACCGAGCGCGACGACGGCCGGGTCCACGATCGAGGCGAGCCGGCCGCCGGGGGCGAGCAGCGCGGGGGAGAGCTGGAGGGTCTCGCCGCCGACCGTGTCGAAGACAGCGTCCGCACCTGCCGGGGCAAGGGCCCGGACCCGCTCGGCGAGCCCGTCCCCGTACTCGACCGGCTCGGCGCCCAGACCGCGCAGGTAGTCGTGGTTTCGCTCACTCGCGGTGCCGATCACCCGGGCGCCGAGCGCGTGCGCGATCTGTACGGCGAACGAGCCGACACCACCGGCCGCGCCGTGCACCAGCACGGTGTCGCCCGCGCCGACATCCATGACGTGGACCAGGGTCTGGTAGGCGGTCAGGCCCGCCAGGGGGAGGCCGGCGGCCTCGGCCCAGGAGAGGTTCTCCGGCTTGCGGGCGATCGTCCGCACCGGCGCGGAGACCAGTTCCGCGTAAGTCCCGCCGTGCACGGAGTCCTTGCGGACGTATCCGTAGACCTCGTCACCGACCGCGTATTCGGTGACGCCCACGCCGACCTGCTCGACCACGCCGGCCACATCCCAGCCCGGGACCGCCGGGAAGACGATGTCGAGCGACGCGTCCAGGTAACCGAGCTGCACCAGCCAGTCGACCGGGTTGACCGACGCGGCCCTGACCCGGACCAGCACGCTGTCGACGCCGGTCTTCGGGTCCGGCAGCTCGCCGAACTCCAGGACTTCGGGGCCGCCGTAGGACCGGTAGCTGATCGCCTTCATGATGGTGCTCCTCGCGGGTAGTGGCACAGGATGACGGGAAGTTCTGTCGCAGCCTGTTGTCCCACTTAACAATGGACACCATGTGGCTTATTTCCGACACGGTGTCGAAAATATCGTCCGGCGCGGATCGTCGCCCCGGCCGGCCCGCCGAACGCTGCCGAACGCCGCCGCACACCGGAGAACTCCGGAGAACTCCGGAGGGCGGTTATTTCCGTACGGGACGCAGCGCCAGCACACCCAGCGTCACGCAGCCGGCCGCCGCCACCGCGGCGAACACGGAAACCGCCGTCTGCACGCCCGTGTGCTGCGCCAGCCGGCCCACACCCAGGATCGGGACCGTCGAACCCAGGTAGGCGATCACGTAGAACGCGCTCAGCTGGCTCGCCCGGTGCTCCGGGTCCATCAGCGACGCCGCCGACGTGAACCACACCCGGAACGCCACGCCCTGGCTGGCGCCGCCGAGCAGACTGCCGACGATCAACAGCGGCGCGGAACCCAGACTCCCGGCCAGCACCACCATTCCCAGGCCCACCGCCAGTCCGGCCATCCCGAGCGCGATCACCGAACGCCGCCCGGTGGGCGGGGAGAGGAGTTGCGCGGCGGCGGACGAACCGAGCAGCAGTGCCGCGACGACGCCGCCGACGATCCGTGAGTCGCTGTGCAGGAGCGAGGCGCTGTACGAGGGCGCCAGCGAGAGGTAGATGCCGAAGACGGCGTACGACAGGAACCCGGCGCTGGACGCCAGCACGAACTCACGGCGGCCCCGCGCCGGGATGGACATCCGGCGCGGCTTCAACAGCTCCCGGAACGGTCCCGGCTCGGCCGCCGAGCGGCGCGGGTGCACGAGGGCCAGCGGCAGGCACAGGACCAGCAGGACCACGGCGTGCACGGCGAACGGCATCGCCACCGGGCGGCTGCCCTGCGACAGGAGCCCGCCGATGACCGGGCCCGCGGCCACACCGAAGGACGTCGACGCCAGTGTGAGGCGCGCGGCCAGCGCGGGCCGGCCGGGCATCATCTCGGCCAGCGCCGCCCCGGCCGCCCCGGTGACCAGGCCGACGGAGACCCCGTGCACGGCCCGGCCGAGGACCAGCGTCAGGAGCGAATCGGCGTTGGCGAAGACCGCGTCCCCGAGGATCGCCAGCGCCACCGCCGGGAGCATCAGCGCGCGGCGGCCGAGCCGGTCCGACCAGTGGCCGACGGCGATCATCGTCGGGACCAGGGCGAAGACGTACGACGTGAACAGGACCGTCGTGTCCACGGGCGTCAGCGCGAGACGCTGCTGGAGCATCGGGTACAGCGGGGTGGCGAGGTTTGCGCCGATGAGCAGCACGAGCAGCGAGGCCGACGTCAGGACGACGCGCATGCCGACGCCGGCGTTCCAGCGGCTGATGGCCGGGGCGCGCAGGAGGTGGCGGGGGTAGAGGTCGTGCGGCAGCGGTGTCCGGGTGAACCGGGTGGTACCGACGGGCGAGAGGTCCGCCATGGCAGGGGTGCTCCGTGAGGCAGGGCAGCGCCCCCGGGACGGCACGGATCACGTGCCGACATGCCCGGCGGGCGGCGGTGGTGGGCCGCGCGCAGGGTGTCCGGGGTGAGGCGGTGGGCGTTGGGGTCGGGGCGCCGTTGCCCCACGTCCTGCGGGTGGATGTGATCACCCGGAGATGCTGGGTGCATCTTACAAGCTGTTGTCCGCATGCTGGAACACGGGAAGGCCCCTGGGGAATCCCCAGAGGCCTTCCCGAGCACCGGCCGGTCAGCGCGCCGTCTGCACCCCGAGCAGTTCCAGGATGTCCGTGTCGCCGCGCCCGGTGAGCTTGTGCAGCACGCTCTTCAGATCACAGCCCGGCTCCAGGCCGATCCGGGCGCCGAGCAGGACCGGCAGGTTCACCTGGTCCGGGACGGGGTCCACCCCGGTCCGGCGCAGCGCGTGCGCCCAGCGCGGCAGCCGGACACTCCTGTCGCTGCTCAGCCGCCGGACCTCAAGGCGGCCGGGGCGCAGCGACGTGAGGAACACCATGTCGCCCTCCGTCGCGCCGAGTCCGTCGAGCACGGTCTTCAAGGAGACGCAGTACGGATTACCTCCAGCGTCGTGCCGCAGCACGGCGGGACCGTAGGCGTTGTGCAGCCTGAGCTGGCCGCCCTCGGCGAGGCCGAGTCCGGTGGTGAAACCGGCCGGCAGGGGCAGCTGCGCGCCGCTGAGCAGGCCCGCGGTGACGTCGACCCGGTACCACCAGGAGCCCTGTTCGTCCCGGAAGCAGCGGGCTTCGCCGTCCGGCGGCTCAGGGGCGGACAGGGGCGCGGGGGCCGCCGCACGCGGTGCCGTGTCGTCGTCGTCCCCGGACGGGGACTGCGCGGGGGCAGGCGCGGGCTTGCTCGGCGCGGTCCCGTCGGTGGTCCCGTCGGTGGTCCTGGCGGTGGTCCTGGCGGCGGAGTGCGCCGGGAGGTCGGCCGAGGTGGTCGCCGGGCCGCTGAGGACCGACTTGGGGTCGGCCCCGCGCGGCACCAGCATCGTGGCGGCGTTGTCCGGGGAGGCCGGAGGTTTCGGCGTGACCGGACCAACCGGACCGGCCGGTGCCTTCGGCGGTGCCGCGGGCTTCGGCGGCATCATCACCCCGGCGGGGAACACCGGGGCGAACGGGTTCGGGTCGGTGCCGGCCACGGACGGCTTCCCGGGGGCCTTCCCGGACGGCGGCGCCGACTTGCCGAGCGGGATCGAGCCGGCGGGTGTCGCCGCGGTCTCGGGTACGGACGTCTCCGGGCGGGGCTTGTCCGCCGGTCCGGGGGTCCAGATCGACCCGGTCGCCCACACCGTGACGTTGCCGTCGTTGATCTGGAATCCGTCCAGGCGGCCGATCCACGCCTCGTGGAGTTCCGGGCGGATGCCGAGCTCCAGGAGGTCGTCGGCCAGGCCGGCCAGCGGTACGGAGCCGGAGCCGCAGCGGTCGTCCAGGACGCCGGCGGTCCGCCGGGCCAGATCCCCGGTGGGGGTGACCGACAGCCAGCCGTCGGCCGAGGTGTGCAGCCGCAGGAGGTGCCGCAGGGCCTGCCAGACCTGGGCGACCGGCGTTCCGTCCGGCCCGGTGACCGCGGCCCCGTGGCGTTCGTCCAGGTCCCGGAGTTCGCCCACGGTGCCCAGGCCGCCGAGCCGGTCGCGCAGGTATGCGAGGTGTTCACGCAGTCCGGCGCTGCCCGGGGCGGCCAGCTGGTCCTCCAGGTGGTCGAGCAGTCCGCGTTCCAGGGCGTCGGCCTCGGCCCGGTCGGTGTCGAGGTCTGCGGCCATGGCCGCCGGTTCGCGGGGCGCGTCGGTGAACAGCCGGCCGCGGGCGACGGCGGCCCAGCGCGGGTCCTGACCGTGGAACCACGAACCGATGACGGCCGCGAAGTCGCCGGACGGGGCGGCGTCGGCGGCGGTGGGCTCCACCGGCGCGCGGCGCCTGGCCAGGTCCGGCGGGTCGATGACCATCGTCAGGTCGTTCGACGCGGCGAGGAAGTCGGGCGCGGACGGCGGGCGGGCCGGGACCGGCGGGTCCTTCCGTACGGCATCGTCCTTGACCGGTCCGGGCACGGAGACGGCGGCGGACTGGCCGGAACGGCCGGTCTTGTGGTCGAAGTCCTCCGGCAGCAGCGGGCCGGGGACCAGGGTCGCCAGGCGGACGGCCGCCTCGCGGATCTCCTCGGGCGCCTCGTCGGTGCCGACTACGGCCACCGTCTCCAGGGTGATCCGGGCCAGCTCGGACAACAGCGGCACGTCCGGGGCCTCGACCGCCAGCCAGCGGACCAGCTCGACCAACTCGTCAGTGGCCGGGATGGGCGCGTTGATCGGCTGGAGACGGGCCTCCAACTCGGCGGTGGACAACGCGTACTCGTCACTGCGGTCGGCGAAGTAGTCGTCCGGGTCGGGGGTCTCCTGAGTCGGCGTCTCCGCAGCCGGAGTCTCCGCGCCCCAGGCGACCGCCGGCAGGTCCGCGGCGGTCACCGCGGGCGGCGCCGGGGCGGCGGGCACCGTGAAGCCGGTGTCCGCGGACAGGACCGCGGGGCGGATGCTGTCGTCCCGGCCGAGCCGGACGCCCTCGGACCGCTCGGACCGCTCGGACCGCTCGGACCGCTCGGACCGTTCCGCGGGAGCGACGGCGGGCGGGGCCGCGGCCGCGGTGAAGCCTGACGCGTCGTGCACAGTCGGGGCGTCCTCGTCCCACTCGTCCGCGGTTTCCTCGCCGGGCTCCTCGTGCTCGTCCGGCGTCTGGCCGGGCAGCAGTGACAGCACCTCGGAGAACAATTGCGCCACGATCGTCCGTACGGCCGACTGGCCGGTGTTCGACCAGCCGGAGACGTCCTGCACCGTGCTGGTGAGCAGATCGCCCCAACCGGGCGTGTGCACAAGGACGTTCGTCCGCGCGCCGGACGGCCAGCGGAACAGCCGGAAGTCGCGCCGGGCCACCCACGCGGCCGGAAGCAGGTCACCCAGGCGCAGGTGGGAGAGCTCGTCGAAGGCCAGCGCGGACAGCTTCTCGGACAGCGGAGCGCGGCCGAAGACGACCAGAGCCTGCTCCGCCGGCGTCCCGAGCCACCACGCGGCGGGAAGATCGGAGTGGCCGAGGTACTCGGTGACCCGCTCCGGTGCGACATAGCGCAGGGCCGGGACGAAGTCGGCGAGCGTGGCCTGAAGCCGTGGCTGCATGCAGGTCCTCCGGGACGTGGGGGTGTGCGCTGACGTCAGCGCCCGTCGGGCAGACGGCGGCAGAGGGAACCGCCTTCGGCGGTATCCGTACCCCGGCAGGGTGCCGGGTACTTCCGCGACCCGGTCCGGCCCAGGGCCTGTTCTGGGTTTCCCGCCGGACCGGGCCGCGTTGTCCGGCGCCGTGCGTCGCAAGGCGCCGGATCCGGACTCGTACCGGTTATACATGGAGGATTCGGCGACGCCGCGAGGCACGGTGCCAGGCGGTGCGGCCCCGGTGGGAAACACCAGAACAGGCCCTCGTCGTCATCCCGTGGATCGAGACGTCCCGGGAGGCGGTTACGGTTCCCCCGGAAGATGTCGCACGGGCCACAACGCCACCCGACGCCACCCCCGGCCCAACCGTCCGGCAACGGTCCGGAAAGCACCCCTGACCGGCACGGAGGGAGTCCAGGGGCCGCCGCGAGTGCGCCGTCGAGTGCTTCAGCTGGCAGGGCGGTTGAGGTTTCGCAGTGCCCCGATGGGCGGATCCCCCATACAGGGGCCGTCGCAGCCAGTGAACCGCGCCCGCCCGGCGGGTCCGTACCGCACGGACCGGTTGCCGGCCCGGCCGTAATCCCCGGCACGAGGGAGGCCCGTACATGGAACCGTCGTGGATCCGTTGACCGCAGGACCGCCTGGGGGAAATGTGGGCACCGCCGCACCGCCGCCATACCGGGAGGACGACGACTCTCCGCCCGGAGCACTGCTGCTGTCGCTGCGCTGTCCAGCATCGCCGGAGGCCGTCACGGGCGCCAGACACACCCTCAGGCACGCCGCGGCCGAGGGAGGCCTGGAGGCCGGCCTGACCGACACCCTGGAGCTGCTGCTCGCCGAACTGATGACCAACGCGGTCCTGCACGCCCCGCAGGGCCGCGCCGTCGCGGTCGCCGTCCTGCACCGCGGCGGGGTGGTCAGGATCGCCGTCGTCGACACCGACCCCGGACAGCTGAACGGCACCGCCAAGCCCGGACCCATGGAGGAGCACGGCCGCGGTCTGCTGCTCGTCCAGGCGCTGGCCGAGGAGTGGGGCAGCTACGCCGTACCCGAAGGGAAGGTCGTGTGGTGTGACGTCAAGCCGTGACACCCGGACCGTGACCGCCGGACTCAGACCCTGCTCGCCGAGAACGTGTCGCACTTCGCCGTGTCACCGCTGGCGAAGCCGCGCTTGAACCAGTCCTGACGCTGCGCCGCCGAACCGTGCGACCAGCTCTCCGGGTTCACCCGGCCCTGGAAGTTCTCCTGGATGCGGTCGTCGCCGACGGCCGCCGCCGCGTCCAGGCCGTCGCTGATGTCCTGGTCGGTGAGCCGTGAGATCAGCGGCGTGCCCTTGGCGTCCACCGCTGTGGTGGCGGACTTCGCCCACACCCCCGCGTAACAGTCGGCCTGGAGCTCGACCCGGACCGCGCCGCCCTGGTCGCCCTTGACGTTGGAATCCTTCCGGCTGAGGTTCCCCACCAGGTCCTGGATGTGGTGCCCGTACTCGTGGGCGATCACGTACGACTCGGCGAACGGACCGCCGCGGGCGCCGAACTTGCCGCGCAGTTCGCTGAAGAACCCCAGGTCGATGTAGACCTTCTTGTCACCGGGGCAGTAGAACGGACCGACGGCGGAGGTGGCCGACCCGCACGCGGTGCTGGTGGCGGCGGAGAAGAAGACGGTGTTGGCCGGCGTGTACTCCGCCCCGCGCCGCTGGAACTCCGCGGTCCAGAACGACTGCGCGCTGTTGACCACGGCCGCGATCCGGCAGTCGTCCCGGGCGTTCGCGTCACTGCCCTTCTTACAGGCGTTCTGGACCTGCTGGTCCGCGGCCTGCGGGCTGCCGGGGGAGTCGTCGGCGCTCAGCCCCAGCTGGTCCGGGCCGATCCCGAAGAACAGGCCCAGGACCAGGGCGATGACCCCGGCCACACCGCCGCCCACGGCCAGGCCCGTACGGCCGCGGCCGGAACCGCGTCGGTCCTCGATCTGGGAGGTGTCCAGATCGGCGTCGTCGTTGAACTGCATCAGTGGATACCGCCTGTCGCGTCGACCCGTCACCCGGGGGGCGACGAAGGGGGAGCCGCTGGGATGTGTATCCGTTTCCGACCGTTTTATTGCTGCCCGCGGCCGCCGGAGGGACACGCCCGGGAGGGAGGGGGGTGGCGCGCCCGTAGACTGGCGGGTATGGCCGTACTCCTTGGATGTCCCCGCACGCCCTAGATGTGGTGCTTGTGCAACCCCTCGTGCCATCACTTTGTCCGTGCCCCCGTCCGGGTGTCGAGTCCCTCCACCCGGTCCGACCAGGAGTCCCAGAGCCCACATGATCAACGCATCGTCCGTCGAACTGCGCGCAGGCGCACGCATCCTCATTGAGAACGCCAGTTTCCGCATCGGCCCCGGGGACCGCATCGGCCTGGTCGGCCGCAACGGCGCCGGCAAGACCACGCTCACCAAGACCCTCGCCGGTGAGACCCAGCCCGCGGCGGGCACCATCACCCGCACCGGCGAGGTCGGCTACCTCCCGCAGGACCCGCGCACCGGCGACCTCGACGTGCTGGCCAAGAACCGCATCCTGTCCGCCCGCGGCCTGGACACCGCGCTGGCCGGCATGCGCGCGGCCGAAGAGCTCATGTCCACCGGCACGCCGGAGCGGGCCGAGCGGGCCATGCGCAAGTACGGCCGCCTGGAGACCGAGTTCCTCACCAAGGGCGGTTACGCGGCGGAGTCCGAGGCGGCGGTCATCGCCAAGAGCCTGGGCCTGCCCGACCGCATCCTGGAGCAGCCGCTGCACACCCTCTCCGGTGGCCAGCGCCGGCGGGTCGAGCTGGCCCGCATCCTGTTCTCCGACGCGGACACCCTGCTCCTGGACGAACCGACCAACCACCTCGACGCCGACTCCATCGTGTGGCTGCGGGACTACCTGAAGAACTACCGCGGCGGCTTCATCGTGATCAGCCACGACGTCGGCCTGATGGAGTCCGTCGTCAACAAGGTGTACTACCTCGACGCCAACCGCGCCGAGATCGACATCTACAACATGGGCTGGAAGCTCTACAAGACCCAGCGTGAGACCGACGAGAAGCGCCGCAAGCGGGAGCGGGCCAACGCGGAGAAGAAGGCCGCGACCCTGCACGCCCAGGCCGACAAGATGCGCGCCAAGGCCACCAAGACGGTCGCCGCGCAGAACATGGCCCGCCGCGCCGACAAGTTGCTCTCCGGGCTTGACGCGGTGCGCAAGAACGACAAGGTCGCCAAGCTGCGCTTCCCGGAGCCGGCCCCGTGCGGCAAGACGCCGCTGATGGCCACCGGCCTGTCGAAGTCGTACGGGTCGCTGGAGATCTTCACCGACGTCGACCTGGCGATCGACAAGGGCTCGCGGGTCGTCATCCTCGGCTTCAACGGTGCAGGCAAGACCACCCTGCTCCGGCTCCTGGCCGGGGCGGAGACGCCGGACAGCGGAAAGCTGGAGCCCGGCCACGGGCTCAAGATCGGCTACTACGCGCAGGAGCACGAGACGCTCGACCCCGGGCGCACCGTCCTGGAGAACATGCGCTCCTCCTCGCCGGACCTCGACCTGGTCGAGGTGCGCCGGGTCCTCGGCTCGTTCATGTTCACCGGCGACGACGTCGACAAGCCCGCCTCGGTGCTCTCCGGCGGGGAGAAGACCCGGCTGGCCCTGGCGACCCTCGTGGTCTCCGCCGCCAACCTGCTCCTCCTGGACGAACCGACGAACAACCTCGACCCCGCCAGCCGCGAAGAGGTCCTCGGGGCGCTGGCCGAGTACAAGGGCGCGGTCGTCATGGTCACCCACGACGAGGGCGCGGTCGCGGCCCTGTCCCCGGAGCGGGTCATCCTCCTGCCCGACGGCGACGAGGACCTGTGGAACGACGGCTACCTCGACCTCGTGTCCCTCGCCTGAGCGGGGAGGGGCGACCGGCCCGTTCCCCCGTCCGGGCGGGGGCGGGGCAGCTGATCCACTTCCGGAGCCGGCGATCTGCTTCCGGGGGCCGCCGCAGGTCGGCGGCCTCCGGTGCCGTACACGAAATCCTCACAATCGGAAGAGATCGTTCCGGTCATCCGGACGGTTGGGGCGGCCGTCGGGTTGGCCTTGCGCGAATGTGTGCTACCTCACGTCTGTGACCAGCGGTTTTGTCGCCAAACGCCGGTTTCGTGGGGGGGAATTCCGAGCGGAATCACTCGTTCCACGACCGCCTCCAGCGCCCGGAACCGCCCGCTCCGGGCGGCTTTTCCGCAGATCCGGATCGGCGAACCGCTAGCGGAGCTGCGCCACAGGGGTGATCATGGGAACCCAGAGCGCACTTCCTACGAGGAGGCACGTGTGGCCGAGACTCTGAAGAAGGGCAGCCGGGTAACCGGCGTTGCGCGCGACAAGCTCGCCGCAGACCTGAAGAAGAAGTACGACTCCGGTGCCAGCATCAGGGCCCTCGCCGAGGAGACGGGCCGTTCCTACGGCTTCATCCACCGGATGCTGAGCGAGTCGGGTGTGACCCTCCGCGGAAGGGGCGGGGCCACACGGGGCAAGGCCAAAGCGTCGTCGTCCTGAGAGCGTCCGGCGACACCTGCCGTCGGCCTCTCTAGTGCAACACGCCAAGGCACCCCCACACGGTGCGGCCCGCCCATCGGACCGGCCGTGACAGCACCGTCAAGTACGATCCGCGGCACAGCGACAACACCACCCCGGACACACGCCCGTCCGGTCGGCACCTAGAGTCGGCCGGACGGTCGTTGCCGACCGGGCCCCTGTCGGGGGGTTCGTATCCCGGCCCCGCCCGGTGCGGGGCTGCTACGAAGGTGGGACACGTGACGCAGGAATCCGTACAGCCCGTCGGACCGGTGGACTACACCGGTTCAGACCCGTCCGTTCGCCTGGAGATCAACGGCCCGGTGGCCGTGGTGACCCTCGCGAACCCGGAACGCCGCAACGCACAGACACCCGCCGTCTGGCGGGCCCTCGCCGGGATCGGGCGCTCGTTGCCCGGCGATGTCCGCGCGGTGCTGCTCCGGGCCGAGGGCGTGTCGTTCTCCGCCGGGCTGGACCGCCGCATGCTGTTCTCCGGGCAGAATCCGGCGGGCGGCGGCGGTATCGACGGTGAGCAGGGCCTCGCCGCCCTGGCCGTCGCCGCCGAAGCCGAGGTGGACGCCACCATCGCCTCCTTCCAGGAGGCCTTCACCTGGTGGCGGCGCCCCGATCTGATGACCGTCGCGGCCGTGCAGGGCCATGCGGTGGGGGCCGGCTTCCAGCTGGCCCTGGCCTGCGACCTGCGCGTCTGCGCCGAGGACGCGCAGTTCTCCATGCGCGAGACCGCACTCGGCCTGGTCCCCGACCTGGCCGGAACCAAGCCGTTGACCGAACTGATCGGCTACGCGCGGGCGTTGGAGATCTGCGTCACCGGCCGCTGGGTCGACGCCGTCGAGGCGCAGTGCATGGGCCTGGCCAACCTCGTCGTGCCCGACGGGAAACTCGACGAAGCCGCGCTGATGTTCACGCAGGCCCTCATCGCCGCACCCCGGGACGCCGTCGTCGAGACCAAGGCGCTGCTCCAGGGCGCCTTGAACCGCACCTACGACGAGCAGCGCGCGGCCGAACGCCAGTCCCAGCGCCGCCGGCTGCGCGATCTGGCGGGCCTGGGCGAGTAGGAAGGCCCCGCCGGCCGGCAGCGGCGCGGCGGGACCTGCCGACGGCGCCGCCAGGGCGCAGCACGGAAGAAACCACCGCCGGCGGGCGTTGGCATGACAGGCCTGCCGCAAGACAAACGCCAGGCCTGCGCTGACGAAAGAGACACTGAATGATGCCTGCCGGCGGTGTACCGCGCTTCGGCCCCCTGCGCTCCTACTCCCGTGACGATTCGGTGCGCGGCCACAAACTCGCACCAGGGACCGTCCGACGGGTGGGCGCGTTCGCCAAGCCATTCTCCCGGCAGATCTCCGTGTACGTCTTCCTCGTCGTCATCGACGCGGTCCTCATCGTGCTGCCGCCTCTGATGGCCCAGAAGATCGTCGACGACGGTGTCCTGGCGCACGACAACGGCCTGGTCACCACGCTGGCGCTCGGGGTCGCGGGCATCGCCGTGGTGAGCGCGGCCGTCGGGATGGTCGAACGCTGGTATTCCGCGCAGATCGGCGAGGGCGCGATCTACTCCCTGCGTACAGCCGTGTTCGGGCATGTGCAGCGCCAGCCCGTCGCCTTCTTCACCCGGACGCAGACCGGCGCGCTCATCTCCCGGCTGAACAACGATGTGCTCGCCGCGCAGCGGGCGTTCACGTCCACGCTGTCGGGGGTGGTGTCCAACGTCGTCCAGCTGATCCTGGTCGCCGGGACGATGATCTACCTCGCCTGGCAGATCACCCTGTTGTCGCTGGTCATGCTGCCGCTGTTCCTGATCCCCGCGAAGCGGATCGGCCGCCGCCTCCAGGTGCTCGCACGCGAGCAGATGGAGCTCAACGCCGAGATGTCGACCGTGATGACCGAGCGGTTCAACGTCTCGGGGGCGACCCTCGCCAAGATCTTCGGGCGGCCGCAGGAGGAAGACGAGGTCTTCGCCCAGCGCTCCGCGCGGGTGCGCGACGTCGGCATCAAGATCGCGCTGGTCAACCGGGTCTTCGCCACCGCGCTGACGCTGACCGCCGCGCTGGCGACCGCACTGGTCTATCTGATCGGCGGCCACTTCGCGGTGGACGGCAGGATCACCGTCGGCACGCTGGTCGCCATGACCGTCCTGCTCGGCCGGCTGTACGGTCCGCTGACGGCGCTGGCCAACGTCCGCGTCGACGTGATGACCACCCTGGTCAGCTTCGAGCGGGTCTTCGAGATCCTCGACCTCAAGCCGATGATCACCGACAAGCCCGGCGCGCCGCCGCTGCCCGCGGACGCCGCCGAAGTCGTCTTCGAGAACGTCGACTTCCGCTACCCGACGGCCGACCAGGTCTCCCTGGCTTCGTTGGAATCGGTCTCAGTCCTCGACAAGAGCCAGCCCAAGGACATCCTGCACAACATCAGCTTCCGGGCCGAACCGGGCCAGATGATCGCCCTGGTCGGCCCGTCCGGGGCCGGGAAGACCACCGTCACCTCACTGGTCGCCCGCCTCTACGACGTGACCGGCGGCACGGTCCGCATCGGTGGTCACGACGTACGGGACGTCACCCAGCAGTCGCTGCGCGACGCGGTGGGCATCGTGACCCAGGACTCGCACATGTTCCACGACACGATCCGGGCGAACCTGCTCTACGCACGCCCGGACGCCACCGAGGAGCAGCTGTGGACCGCCCTGCGTGACGCGTACATCCACGACACGGTCGAGGCCCTGCCCGACAAGCTGGACACCCTCGTCGGCGAGCGCGGACACCGGCTCTCCGGCGGCGAGAAGCAGCGCCTGGCCATTGCCCGGCTGCTCCTGAAGGCACCCAGAGTGGTGGTGCTCGACGAGGCCACCGCACACCTGGACTCCGAGTCCGAGGCTGCCGTCCAGCGTGCCCTGTCCTCAGCGCTGACCGGCCGTACGGCCCTGGTCATCGCCCACCGCCTGTCGACCGTGCGGGACGCCGACCAGATCCTCGTCGTGGACGGCGGCCGGATCACCGAACGCGGACGGCACGAAGAGCTCCTCGCCCGCGGCGGCACCTACGCCGACCTCTACCGCCGGCAGTTCCGCGACGAAGAGGGCCCCGTGCTCCAGACAACCCCCGAGGCGCTGGCCGGCTGACACGGGCCGGGCGCGGGCCCGCCCAGGCGACTGCGGCCGGCCGGGGCGCCGGCCCGCTGAGGCGTCAGGCGTCCACCGCGGACAGCGTCACATCCACCTGGCCGACGGCCGGGTCGGCCGCCGTCACCCGAGCCCGCAGGGCCTCGGCCAACGGCGTGATCGCCACGCCGTACGGGACGGCGACCGACAGGCGCACGGTCGTCCCCGGCTCCGCCTCAGACGCCACGTCGCACGAGAGGACCCGTACGCCCGGCTCCTTCCCGGCGGCCCGGCGCAGGAGCGCCTCCCGCGCGGAACCGGGCGGCGACTCCACCGGGACCGCCAGCAGCTCGGCCGCGGTGGGCATCACCGCGGGGGCCGGCGGGACGGCGTTCTTCTCTGCGGTTTCCTGCGTCAACGCCGACAACTCCTCGAGTAGCGCGGTCTCTTCCATGCGTCCGGCCCGCTGCGCCAGGGGCAGCAGAGTCGCCGCGGCCCGGCGCAGGAGCTCGTCGAACGCCGGGCCGTCACCCGTGCGCGCGCGGGCCAGGAGCGCCGCATCGTCCGGCTGTTGCATACGGTCTACCATTTCGACCCGCCCTTTCCAGACTGCCCCGCACTTGCCCCTGACGCACCGCCGGACCAAGTCCTATCGCACGCCAGGTGGCAAATCTGTTACGACGCGGCGGTTCCTGCAGGTGCATCACGCCGATGTCTGGGAAGAATAGGGGGCCGGAGCACGGTCGAGTACCGCAGACCGTACGTCCGATCGAAGTGGGTGTGGTTGTCTGACCGCATCCAGGGGCCCGACTGGGTGCCCGCCCAGGCCGGTTGGAAGACCGGACGGGGTGTGGACGCCCGCACAGGTAAGGGACGGTTGGTCGATGGTGGACACGACGCAAGGCAAGGTCGGAACCCAGACCTTGGAGAAGAGCGGCGAGCAGCGCCGTTCGACCGAGGTCACCAAGCTCGCCTCGGACCGGGGGCGCACGTCCATCGCGGACGGCGTGGTCGCGAAGATCGCCGGGATCGCGGCCCGTGAGCTGCAGGGCGTTTACGCGCTCGGCGGCGGGGCCACCCGCGCGTTCGGCGCGATGCGGCAGCGCATCCCCGGCGGCAAGCCCAACGTCGCACAAGGGGTGTCCGTCGAGGTCGGCGAGCGTCAGTGTGCGATCGACGTGGACATCGTGGTCGAGTACGGCGTGCCCATCGCCGAACTCGCCGCGGCCGTCCGGGAGAACGTGATCAACTCGGTGGAGCGCATGACCGCGCTCGAAGTGGTCGAGGTGAACATCTCCGTGGACGACATCCACATCGAGCATGACGACACCGGTGGCCCGGAGCGTCAGCTCCAGTGACACCGCAGCCCGGTGACGGCTCAGCGGGCTCCGCAGGTGGGGACTTTGTGGACGAAGGACGTGGTCCGGAGCAGCGCAGGCGGGAACTCCTGCGCGAATACCGGGGCTTCGTCCGGACCCGGCATCCCGACCGTGGCGGGGACCTCGAAGAGTTCGTCGCCGGGCTGCAGCACTACCGCCTCCTCCTCCTCCTTGAGGAGGAGGCGGCGGCCGGTGCCGGCGCGCCCGACCCGCCGCGGGTCGGCGAAGTCGTCGGCTACCGGCGCGGCCGGCTCCCGGCACAACTGGTGCGTCTGCTGGTCGACCGCCAGCGACGGCGCGGCCGCCCGCGGGTGGAATGAGACATGATCAGTCCCCTACCCCAGCGCTTTCTACTCCGAGGTCACTACAGAGAGTCGGGTTCATGAGTACACCGATGGTCGGCATGCTGGTCGGGATGGCCCTCGGCCTGGCCGCCGTGGTCGGCGGCTTCCCCGCCTTCCTGCTGGTGGCGGCACTGGGGGCGGTGGGCTTCCTGGTCGGCCGCTTCCTCGACGGAGACCTCGACCTGGGCGACCTGTTCCACTCCAGGGGCCGTCGCCGGTGAAGCACTCGTTCACCGCTGAGCCGGACGACGACCCCGTCGAACCCGCCTACCGGGGCCGGCTGCGCATCGGCGGCCGGGTCGTGGAGAAGATCGCCGCCCGGGCGGCCCGTGACGCGGGGGCGGAGATCTCCCCGCTGTCCGCTCTGCGGCCCGCCAAGGTGGGCGCCCGGATGCAGCACGACCACACGACCCTGACCCTGGACCTCGACCTGCCGTTCCCCGGCCGGATCGCCGACACCGTCGGGGCCGTCCGGCACCGGGTGCGGGCCGACGTGGAGCGCCTGACCGGGCTGCCGGTGGCCCGCATCGATGTGAAGGTCAGCCGGTTGACCCGCGCGGGCCGGGACAGCAGGAGGGTCGAGTGAGCACGACGGAAACCGGAACGGTCACCGTACGGGAGGACACCCCCGTCGAGCCCGCGGGAGAGCGGGCCCGCAGGGCCTGGTCACCGCGCGGCCTGCTGTCCGCCGCGCTCGCCGTGCTCGTCGGCGGGGCCGCCGGGACAGCGGCGACGATAGCGGTGACCGCCAGGATCGACCGCGCGCCCGGGTGGACGTACGACGTCTTCGACGACATCACCACCCGCCGGTGGGACGACCAGTGGCTCCTCGGCACGGGGATCGGGGCCGCGGTCGTGGGCCTGTGGCTGTTCGTCCTCGCGGTCACGCCGGGGCGGCGCGCACTGCTGCCGCTGCACGCGCCCGTGCCGGGCGTCACCGCGTACATCACCCGCCGGACGGCCGCCGGGCTGCTGCGGCACACCGCCCTGTCGTCCGCCGGGGTGCTCGACGCGCGGGTGCGCATGGGCCGCCGCAAGGCCGTCGTACGGGTGGACTACCACTTCCGCGACGTCGACGAACTGTTCGAAGAGCTTGAGACAACGCTGCGGGCCAGGTCCGCGGACCTGCTGCTGACCCGGGTGCCCCGGATCGACCTGCAGCTCCAGCCGGTGAGCAGCCGGTGAACGCCGGGCCCGCGCGCTCCGCCGCGGACGACAGTCGGGAGGTCCCATGCGACCGGTGGTGAACCGTGTGATCCTCGCGCTGGCCGGTCTGGTGCTGTTCGCCGGCGGGCTGGCCGTGGCCGGCCGCTCGCGCGGCTGGTACGAGCGGTGGCTGCGGACCCCCGACAAGGCGCTGATCACGGACAGTCAGGCCGCACGCCTGGTGGACCACGGCTGGTGGTGGGCGGTCGTGATCGGCGTCCCCGCCGCGGTCGTGGTGCTGTGCCTGTGGTGGTTCCGCGCCCAGTTCGACCGCCGCCCCGTCCGGGTGGTCGAGGTGTTCGGCGACGGCCCCGGGGACACCAGCGGCCCGTCCCGCCTGGGGACCGGCTTCGGCATGGTCGGTGATGAGGCGGACACCCTGGTGGTGACCGGGCGGGCGCTGGCCGAAGCGATCGCCGGGGACATCGACGCGGTCCCCGGCGTCGAGCACGCGGCCGTCCGCCTGGTCCGGCACCGGCACGGACCGCGCCTGCGGGTGTCGGTGCTCGCCGAGCCGGGGGCCGAACCGCGCGAGGTGCTCACCGCCGTGCGCGTGCGGGCGATCGAGGACGGCGTCGAGAGCGTGGGCCTGGTGGAACTGCCGGCCAGGGTGGTGCTGCGCGGCGCGCGCGGGCTGCCACGGCGGAAGCTGGACTGAACAACCCGCGTCGGGGGGGGGGGGGGGGGCCCCCCCCCCCCCCGGGGGGGGGGGGGCGCGCCCCCCCCCCCCCCCCCCCCCCCCCAGCCAAATAGGCGCGACCAAAATAACCCCCGGCCCCCAC
>NZ_JBXAWK010000065.1:0-30748 GCF_057291755.1 Kitasatospora sp. UYEF31 | reverse complement strand
GTGGCCCCGCCTTGTTGGGGGTGGGGGGGGGGGGGGTGGGGGGCCCCCCCCCCCCGCGCCCCCCCCCCCCCCCCGCGGGGGGGCCCCCGCCGCTTCAGCGTGTACCGGTCACATGATGCCGATGACGAGGTTTTCCCGGGCGGCTTCGACGACTTCCTTGGTGACGGTGGTGATCTCGTTGATCTCCAGGATGCGTTCGATCTGGTCGACGAGGCGGGTGGTGAGGCGGAAGTTGCCGTTGGTGATGCGGGTGATGCGGGTGATGCGGGTGATGCGGGTGATGGCGGCGACGGCTTCGGTGGCGGCGTAGTCGTCGCCGGTGCCGAGGCCGAGGTGGGGCCAGTGGCGGGCGAGGACGAAGGCCTGTTCCTCGACGGAGAGCGGTTTGTAGTGGTGGACGAATCCGACGCGGGAGTAGAGCTGGGGGTAGCGGGCGAGGCGCTTCTCGATGCCGGGCATGCCGATGAGGATGAGTCCGATACCGGTGCGGTCGTGGTGGTCGCGCAGTTGCTCCAGGGCAGCGGTCTTCAAGCGGTCTGCTTCGTCCACGATAAGGAGTTCGGCGTGACCTGCCGGGTTCGGGGTGCCGGTGCCGGGGTCGCCCCCGCCGCGGCCGGTCTGGAGCATGAGCTCGACGGTCCAGCCGAGCCGGTCGCACAGGTAGGAGATCTCCTTGTCGAGATTATGGGGAGTGCTGTGGACCTTGGGGGTGTACATCACGGCGCGGGCGGCCAGCACGTCCGCCAGCGCGGTGTCGCCGGAACCGCGCCCGCGAACGCCGCGTCGAACGCCTCCGCGAGCGCCGCGGTGCCGGGCGGGCTGTTCAGCAGCGCGACCGAGGACGTAACCGAGGTGTCCAGCCTCGCGCCGAGCGCGGCCAGGGTCTCCCGGTACTTCTTCGCGGTCCCCGCCGACTAGGCGCCGGGACCGGCGGTGTGCGCGGCCAGAAACGCCGTGGCCGCGTGCTCGAACGTCAGCGCGGTCCCTAAGGCGATCCCGAGATGGACCGCGGTGTTGAACAGACCCGAGGCCGAACCGGCGTCCTCCTGCGGGACCTTGGCGAGCGACATGTCCGCCAGTGGTCCGCCGATCGTGCCGAAGGCGAGACCGAGCAGCAAGAGGGGGCCGTCATCTCGGTGAGGTCCAAGCCGGCCTGCCGACTGCTGATCTGCATCCCGTAGAGGGCCATCGCAACGACCGCGAGCAGAGCACCGGCCTGGGGCACCCGGCGGCCGAAGCGTCCGGTGCGGCCTCCTTGAACTGGTGGGCCAGTTTGAGCGCGGCCTCCAGCTGGGGCCGCACTTTGACGCGGGTGCTGATCTGCTCGGAGAAGACCTTGTGGCAGTCGGCCGCGTGGAGGGCTTCGAGCTGGCTCGCCGGCTCTTGGCGGGCCGTCGATGTCCTCGCGTACCCGATTCTGATCGGCCGCTCGCTGCGCTGCGCGGGCACGGCGGCGGGCGCCGGGCCCTCCTTCCACAGCCGCCCCGGTCCACGGTCGGCGGGGATCGGGATTTCGAGGTGCTCGTGCAGAACTCGCACAGATGGTCGTTTCTGCGCCGACAACCAGCCCGATCACGCCGGACCTGGACCCGCGGACCTCGAACTCCAGGGCAGGCGCCACCTCCCCGCCGCCTGGTGACCCGCGCCGTGCGGACGCCTCAGCCCGTACGGCGCAGGACCAGCAGCCAATAGCCCTGACCCTGCGCGAACAGGCGGACGTACTGCGCCACCGCCCCCTGCATAGCCGATCACCACTCCACGCCCAGACGGTCCACCAGCCGTTTGTGAGAACGACGAAGGACCCCGGCCGAGGCGGATTCTCGGGGTCCTTCGTGTTCCGTGGTGCTGGGGTCAGTGGCTGGTGAGTTCGCCGGTGAGCTTGCCGTGAAGGTCGGCGCTGGGATCGTTCAGGCCGATGATCTCCACGGTCTTGCCGCGCTGGGCGTACTTGGTCTCGATGGCATCGAGAGCAGCGACGGAGGAGGCGTCCCAGATGTGGGCGGCGGTGAGGTCGATGACAACCTTGTCGGGGTCGCCTGCGTAGTCGAACTGACCGACGAGATCGTTGGATGAGGCGAAGAACAGTTCGCCGGTCACGGAGTAGACCACCGTGGTCCCGTCGGGGCCGGTGACCGCGGTGACGTTGGCCAGGTGGGCGACGCGCTTGGCGAAGATGACCATCGCGGTGACCGAGCCGACGACCACGCCGATGGCGAGGTTGTCGGTGGCGACCACACAGGTCACGGTGATGGCCATGACGGCGATCTCACCGGCGGGCATCCGCTTGAGCGTCTTGGGGGCGATGGAGTGCCAGTCGAAGGTCGCGAACGACACCATGATCATGACGGCGACCAGGGCTGCCATGGGGATGTCGGAGACGACCGGGCCGAAGGCGATGCACAGCACCATCAGGAACACGCCGGCCAGGAAGGTGGACAGGCGGGTGCGGGCACCGGACACCTTCACGTTGATCATGGTCTGGCCGATCATCGCGCAGCCGCCCATGCCGCCGAAGAAGCCAGTGACGATGTTGGCGATGCCCTGGCCGATGGACTCCCGGGTCTTGGAAGAGTGGGTGTCGGTGATGTCGTCGACGAGCTTGGCCGTCATCAGGGACTCCATCAGACCGACCAGCGCCATCGCGAACGCGTACGGCGCGATGGTCGTCAGGGTGTCCATGGTGAACGGCACGTCCGGCAGTCCCGGCACCGGCAGAGAGGACGGCAGCTCGCCCTTGTCGCCGACCGTCGGGACCGCGATCCCCGCGGCAAGGGTGATCACGGTCAGGATGACGATGGAGACGAGTGGCGCGGGGATCACGGTGGTGATCTTCGGGAAGAACACCATCAGAGCCAGGCCGCCGATGATGAGGGGATAGACCGCCCAGGGAACGTCGTGCATCTCGGGGACCTGGGCCATGAAGATCAGGATGGCGAGAGCGTTGACGAAACCGACCATCACCGAGCGCGGTACGAACCGCATCAGCTTTGCCACGCCCAGCGCACCGAGGGCGATCTGGATGACGCCGGCCAGGATGACGGCGGCGACCAGATAGCCCAGACCGTGCTCACGGTTCAGCGGCGCGATCACCAGGGCGACGGCGCCGGTCGCAGCGGAGATCATCGCCCGTCTGCCGCCGACGATCGAGATGACCACGGCCATGGTGAACGAGGCGAACAGGCCGACTGCGGGGTTGACTCCCGCGATGATCGAGAACGAGATCGCCTCGGGAATCAGGGCGAGCGCGACCACGAGGCCGGCCAGCACCTCGGTACGCCAGACCTTCGGGTTGTTCAGCCAGTCCGGACGCAGGCCGCGTAGCCGCGCAGCGGGAGAGACCACGGAAGAAGACAAGGGAGAGTCAGCCTGTCGTGCTCGGGCACACCCCGCTCTGGGCAGGTCGGGGGTGGGCGGGAGGACGCGGAGGGGCCGGGCCGGCACTCCGCGGACGGCCCGCCAGGGCGGGCCGGAAGTCGAGAACGGACAGAGGGCCTGCGCGATGGGCGCGGCCGAATCACGTCCGGGGGGAAGGCGTCACGGCGGGCAGGTGGCGGCGACGGGCGTCATGGGCTCGCGCACGCTCTCTCTTGCAAGAATCGGATCTTCGCCGGGGACGCCATCGACCCCGCTACGGCAGTAGCGGGGCAGTACGGGCCGCCCTCGCCATCAGCAACTCTACCTTAACGTTAGAGTAGAGATCGGCAGGGTCGCACGGGACGCGGCCCGCCACGATGGGAAGGGCTAGGACGACGGGCGTGGACGACAAGCACATGCAGATCGGCGAAGTCGCCGCGCGGACGGAACTGTCCCTGCGCACCATCCGGCACTACGAGGAGACCGGCCTGGTCGCCCCCTCGGCCCGCTCCCAGGGGGGTTTCCGCCTCTACACCGAGACCGACGTGCAGCGGCTCATGGTCATCCGCCGCATGAAGCCGCTCGGCTTCACCCTCGACCAGATGCGCGACCTGCTGGACGCCACCGGTCGCCTGGACGCCGACAGTAACCTCGACGCCGAACAGCGCGACGCCCTGCTGGAGCGCGTACGCGAATACGAGCAGGCCGCCACCGAGCAGGTCGACAAGCTCCGGATCCAGCTGGCCCGCGCCGAGGACTTCGCCGCCACCCTGGGCGCCCGCCTGGGGCAGAACGTTCCAGCCGCCCGCCCCTGACCCTGCCGCGTCACCCCTGGGCTGCGGCTGCCTCACCCTGCGGAGTGCGCGGCCCGGGCACCGTCGCCCGGATCGACAGGTCCAAATCCAGGCGGCTGGTCAGGTCCGGCTCGAACCGGCCGTAAGGGTTCATGTGCGTCCAGAACAGCGGTGACAGCCCCCGCCGGTCCGCCTCGGTGAGCGTGTCGGCCCACTTCGGGTCGGCCAAAACCTGCTGCACAAGCAAGGTATTCACATGTATACGAGTACAGGGCCGATCAGGCGGATCGCCACCTACGGACCACGTCTTCACATCTGATCATGACGGTTCTCCGGGAATCCTGAGGACCCGTCATGATCGAGATAGGAGTGGGGTCGCCTTCGCCCGGGCTGACCTGCGGCAAGGGAAGCCGACAGTCGGGACGAACCCACGGGATATCCCACACATCGACCGCCACCGCACCCTGCACGAAGCCACCGTCCGCAGGGTCCTGCAGCACACCGACGGCGACCGCCTCGACGCGGTGATCGGGGCCTGGCTTACCGACCGGTTGCCGGACGACGGGCCGTCGGCTCCGCGGCGGGCGGTGTCCGTCGACGGCAAGGTCGTCCGCGGCGCCAAAGGGCCCGGCGGGACGCAAGTCCATCTGCTCGGCGCCCCGGCACCCTCTCCGCACTGGTCGCTGTGTCGCGGACACCAAGCGCTTCAACTACCGCGCCCGCTTCATCGACGCGGAGAAGGCCACCGCCGACAGCCCTGGCAGAGGCGTCAGGCGACGCGTTTCCTACAGGGGCGATCCGCCGAGAGAGTAAGGCTGGGGCAGCGGTATCGGCTGTGGTCCTGTCAGGGTTGGTCGAAGCGGTCGGCGATGAGTTCGGCAGCCATGATGACGGTCAGATTGGTGGCCACGGACGGGGCGTCGGGAAGGATCGAGGCATCGGCCACGCGCAGGCCGGGCACGCCGTGCACCCGGCCGAGCTGGTCGACGACCGCGTGCGGATCCGAGGGCGGGCCCATCGGGGCGGTGCCGCACAGGTGGGGATAGGGCTTGACATGGGTGTGTAGGTACGCGGTGAGGTCCTGCAGGGAGGTTGCCATGGGGCCGGGGGCGGTCTCGGTCAGGCCCAGCGGCCGCATCGCGGCCGTGGCGGCCAGGGCCCGGCCGAGCTCGATGCCCTCGATGAGCTTGAGCCGGTCCCTGGGGTGGTCGAGCAGCGCGAGGTCCAGTCGTGCCGGGGCCAGCGGGTCGGTACTGGTCAGGCTCAGGGTTCCGTGCGCGTCGGGTTCGGTGCGGGTGACGGAGACCAGGAAGCCGAGTCCGTGGCCCTGGGGGAAGGCGCTGGGGCGGATCAGGTGGCTGGGGGCGATGTGCAGGTCGAGCTCGCCGGGGGCTGCCAGCGAGCTGCGTGTCCACAGCAGGGTCGACACCGGCGGGTCGGTGCGGCCCAGGGGCTCGGGGCTTGCCGCGAACAGCAGGTAGGCGCAGGGGTGTTCACGCAGTCGGCGACCGACCGGGAGGTCCGCGACCGGCTCGATGCCCAGCGCCAGCAGGTCGTGGGCCGGTCCGATGCCGGAGCGCAGTAGCAGTGCCGCGCTGCCGGCCGCGCCGGCGGACAGTACCGTCTGTGTCCCGTGGAACTGTGTGCCGTCGGCGGTGCGAACTCCGACGGCGCGCCGGTCCGGTCCGAAGAGCACTCGGGTGACGGTGGTCCCTTGCAGGATGCTGAGGTTGGGCCGGGCGCGTGTCTCCTCGGTCAGGTAGACCAGGCCGGTGCTCTGCCGGATGCCGTTGGCGATGCCCAGCGGGTAGCGCCCCACGCCGCCGGTGTGGGGGGAGTTGAGGTCCTCGACGGCGTCCAGGCCCAGTTCGGCGCAGGCGCGGGTGAAGGCGTCGTGGGACGGGGAGAGCTCGGCCCGGGGCACACGGTTGATACGCACCGGTCCTCCGGTTCCGTGCAGGGGGAGGCCGTTGCCGCCACTGCCGTGGTGGTCGGTCTCCAACTTCTGGTAGTAGGGGAGTACGTCCTGGTAGCTCCAGTCGCGCAGGCCGTTTGCGGCCCATCGTGCGAAGTCGGACGAGTGGGCTCGCATGGCCACCCCGGCATTGATCGCGGAGCCGCCGCCGAGGACCTTGGCCCGGACCGGTACCGCCGCGTGCCCGGTCAGTTGAGCGTCCGGCGGGGGCTGCTCCCAGAGCGCGGCCGCCCCGTCCCCGTACACCGCCGCGTCCAGGGCGGCCCTGGCGGTGCCCGCCTCGATTAGCAGCACACTGCGGTCCGGGCGCTCGCTCAACCGCGCGGCCAGGACGGCTCCGGCGGAGCCGCCGCCGACAATGACGACGTCGTACACACAGTCCCCCAGGGGTGGGCGAGTCAGCAGATATCACAGATTGTCGCATAGCGACCACTCTCTGTTATTCTCTCGCCAGCTGCCTGAAGCATTAACATTTGTCTCTTTTTGCCTTTTCCAGTTCCCTACCAGCGAAAGACCACCCCCATGCCTGAAGCCCTTTCCAGGGGCACGCCGTCCACGACAGCGCCGAGCGGGGAGGCGTACTGGGAAGTACGTTCTCAGCAGGCTGTTGAGTACGAGGTCAGCCTCAGCCGCGGGCTGCTGGACCCGGCCAACGACACCCTCGCCCGGGCGGGCCGCACCACCGGACAGGACGGGCCGGCCCGGCGGTGCCTGGTCACCGAGACCACCGTCGAGGCTCTGTACGGCGACCGGCTGCGCGCCTACTTCGCCGCCCACGCGATCGACGTCCAGTGGGTGGTGCTGGAGCCCGGCGAGGAGAACAAGAGCATCGAGTCGATGCTCCGGGTCGTGAACGCCTTCGACTTCCACCGGCTGCTGCGGCGCCGGGAACCCGTCATCGCAGTAGGCGGCGGCGTCCTGACCGATATCGTCGGATTCGCCTGCAGCCTCTACCGCAGGGGCCTGCCCCACATCAAGGTCCCCACCACCCTCATCGGCCAGGTCGACGCCTCCGTCGGAGCGAAGACCGGCGTCAACCACGGCGGCCACAAGAACCGCCTCGGCACCTACTTCCCGCCCGCACTCACCCTGGTTGACCCGGGGTTCCTGGCGACCCTGCCGGACCGGCAGGTCTGCAACGGGCTCGCCGAGATCCTCAAGATCGGCCTGGTGCTCGACCGGACCCTGTTCGAGGCCCTGGAGATGCACGGCCCGCTGCTGCGCGCCGAACGGTTCCAGGGCAGGACCGCGACCGGTGCGCAAGCCGCTGACGACGTGCTGCGCCGGGCCATCGGCGGCATGCTCGCCGAGCTGGAGCCCAACCTGTGGGAGGCCCGGCTGGAGCGCGCCGTCGACTACGGGCACACCTTCAGCCCGACCTTGGAGATGCACGCCCTGCCCGCCCTGCTGCACGGCGAGGCGGTGGCCCTGGACATGGCGCTGACCACCGTCCTGGCCTGGCAGCGCGGACTGCTCGGGGCCCATGACCGGGACCGGGTGCTGGCCGTCACGGCCGCACTGGGGCTGCCGTCCACCCATGACGTGTGCAGGCCCGAACTGCTGCGCGAAGCACTTGCCGACACCGTGCGTCACCGCGACGGCAGGCAGCGGATGCCACTGCCCACCGGCATCGGCACCGCCAAGTTCGTCGACGACGTCGACGACGCGGAAGTACTGGTCGCAACCGCGTTCCTACACGAAAGAAGAAACGTCACATCATGTCTGACGAGTTGATGGTCGCCGACGTGGACGGTGCCTCTGCCGTGCACGCGATGCACGGCGGGGCGGATGTCGCCCGCTGGAAGTGCCTGGCCCGCAGGCTCGGCCTGGCCGGGACCTGGGAGGCCATCGAATGGGCCTCACTGCCGGCCGGAGCAGTCTGCGGGGAGCACCGCCACACCCGAACCGAGGAGCTCTACTTCGTCATCTCCGGCGAAGGGGAGATCCTCCTCAACGACGTGCCGCACAAGATCCGCCCCGGCCACCTGGTCGTCAACGGACTCGGCACCCGGCACCAGTTCCGCAACCTCGGCGACCAGGACCTCAACTGGCTGGTCATCGAGGTCTTCGGCCCCGACACCGCCCGGGCCCTGGTCGGCACCGGCGCAGCCACCGCAACCACCCCGGAGGGGACCTCATGACCACCGCTACGGCCACCGCCACCGTGACCGCCACCATCATCGACCTGGCCGAACAAGGTGAGGTCGACCTGTCGACCCTGCTGACAGGACCGCTGCGCACCGCCCGAGTGGTCACCCTGACCGCCGCGCAGCAGGAGACGCTGTCGGCCGCCGACCGCGAGCACACCCTGTTCGTCCTGGACGGCACCGGCACCGCACGGGCCGGCGCCACCCTGGTGGACCTCGCCCCCGGCACCTCGGTGACCCTGCCGCTGGGCGGCTCGCTCACCGTCACCGCGGGCACCGCCGAGCTGCGCTACTTCCACGCCAGCCTGATGGTTCCGGCGGCCTCCGCATGATCGTCACCACCGTCGAGGACACCGTCCGCACCCTCAAGGACGGGGCCCCGGACAAGAGCAGCCGCTCGCTGGCCAGGCGCGGCTTCTTCTTCTCCGAGACCGAGGCCGTCGACCACGTGCTGCTGGCTCCGGACGCCGAGATCGGCCACCGCGGCCGGGCCGGCACCGAGGAGATCTGGTTCGTCGTCAACGGCGACGGCCACCTGCTGCACCAGGACGGCACAACCGCCGCACTCAGCCGCGACAGCCTCGCCGCCTGCACCCTCAACAGCCGCACCAGGCTCCGCGCGGGCGCGGACGGCATGGAGCTGGTGCTGGTCGCGGTTGCTCCCCCGCTCCTCACCGCAGGCATGCCGCGCCGCCTACCCGTGGCCTCATGACGGAGCGGCACCCCGGCGCGGATCCGCTCGGGCGCCCGGGAATGCTTCCGGGCGCCACCAATGTGGACCACATCGCCTACACGGTCCCCGACCTCGACCGGGCGGTGGCCTTCTTCACCGAGGTCCTCGGCGCCGAACTCCTCTACCGGGAGGGTCCCATCCAGGACCCCGTCGGGCAGTTGCTGAGTCATCAGCTTGGCGTGCACCCCAGGGCCGTCGCGCATATCGCCATGCTGCGGCTCGGCCCGGTCACCAACCTGGAGCTCTTCGGCTACGACGCCCCGGACCAGCGGCAGTCCCTGCCCGCCAACAGCGACTGGGGCGGCCACCACCTGGCGATCCATGTCACCGACATCGACGCGGCTGCCGACTACCTCGCCCGGCAGCCGGGCGTCGAACTGCTCGGCACGCCCCGGACCATCACCGAGGGACCCATCGCGGGCAACCGGTGGCTCTACTTCCGCACCCCCTGGGGCATGCAGATGGAACTGGTCCAGGCCGCCCCGGCGCTGCCTTACGAGACCGGAACCACCGCCCGCCGCTACGGCCCGGCACGCGCCTGGCACCCCGAACAGCCCGCCACCACCACCGTCCCAACCATGGCAAGGAGCCAGCATGCGTGACCAGATCGACTTCACCCCCGAACTCCTCAACTACGTGCGGGAGCTCTCGCTGCGGGAGGACCAGGTGCTGGCCGACCTGCGCGCCGAGACCGCCGCACTGCCGGACTGCATCATGCAGATCCTCCCCGAGGAGGCCCAGTTCCTGGCCCTGCTGATCGCACTCACCCAAACCCGCACCGTCCTGGAGATCGGCACCTTCACCGGCTACAGCACCCTACGCATGGCCCAGGCACTGCCAGCCGACGGAAAGCTGATCACCTGCGACATCAGCGAGGAATGGACCGCCGTTGCCCGCCGCGCCTGGCAGCGCGCCGGCGTCGAGGACCGGATCGACCTGCGCCTGGGCGACGCAGTGGCCACCCTGGACCAACTGCTCGCCGAACGCGGACCGGAGTCGTTCGACCTGGTCTTCATTGACGCAGACAAGGCCCACTACCCGCAGTACTACGAGCTCTCGCTCACCCTGACCAGGCAGGGCGGCCTGATCGTCCTCGACAACACCCTCTGGTCAGGGCGCGTCGTCGACCCCGCCGTCCAGGACGCCGACACCCTGGGCGTCCGCAACGTCAACCTGGTGCTGCTGAACGACCAGCGGGTCGACCTGTCCATGCTCCCGATGGCCGACGGAGTCACCCTGGCCCGCAAGCGTTGAGCTTGTCGCCCATGGTCTGAGTGAGAATCCCCGCTACCTGCGATGTCGATTGCCGCGCCCGGCCACCACCGCCGACCGGCTGGCCACGGACGCGGTCATGGTCCAGACCACCCAGCGCGGCCGCGAGCGCAAGGCCAAGCAGCTCGCCCAGTTCGGCCCCTCCTCCGGGATCGGCGTCGTCTTGGAGGTGTTCGGTGTGTCCGCGGGGGACGACGGTGCAGGCTTCGCGCCGGATGTGTGGTCCGTTGGTCCTTCAGCCCGCCTCGCTGAGAGTGGTCTCGACGGCAGCCAGACGGTTCCGGCAGCCCGGCAGCCCGGCAGTGCCGAGTCCTGGCGGGATCCCTACGGGATGTATGCGACGCTGCGCGACGACGATCCGGTGCACCATGTCGCGGACGGCGACTACTGGGTGCTGTCCCGCTTCGCCGACGTCGCCCACGCGCTGCGGAATCCGGAGGTGTACTCCTCGCGGAAGGGGCTGACGTTCACCTACGGCGATATGGAAGCGATCGGCCTGGACGAGGCCGCGCCGATGGTGATGCTGGACCCGCCCGAGCACACCGACTTCCGGATGCTGGTCACCAAGGGCTTCACCCCACGCCGGGTGGAGGCGATCGAGCCGCAGGCGCGGTGGTTCGTCCGGGACCGGCTCGACCACATCGCCGGAGCAGGCGGTCCCGGGGAAGTCGACATCGTCGCCGAGTTGTTCAAGCCGCTGCCGAGTTTTGTGGTCGCGCACTACCTCGGCATCGACGGGGCCGACCGCAGCCGGTTCGACACCTGGACCGACCAGATCGTCGCCGCCAACGCCGCCGGGGACCCGTTGGCGGCGACTGAGGCGGTCGCCGGGCTGTTCGACTACTTCACCGCGCACCCCGGGGAGCGCCAGGCCCTGGCCGACCACCCGGAGCTGATCCCGCGCGCGGTGGAGGAGTTCCTGCGTCTGGCGTCACCCGTGCAGGCGCTGGCCCGTACCGTAACCGCCAATGTGACCCTGCACGGCAGAACCATCCCCGAAGGCCGCAAGGTCCTCCTGCTGTACGGATCGGCAAACCGCGACCCGCGCGAATTCGGGCCCGATCCCGACTCGTTGGACATCGCGCGTACCGGGCACCAGCACGTCGCGTTCGGGTTCGGCCCGCACCACTGCCTCGGAGCTGCCGCCGCCGGGTGTTCGCGAGCGACGCTGTACCGCTACTTCGAAAACCGGAACGCGCTGAAGACCGCGTACATGCACCGCGAGGCCCGGCGCGTCGCCACGGCCGTCCTCACCGAGACCGGGACGTACGACGATCCGGCCGACCAGCTCACCGAGACGGTCCTCGCCGCGGTGCGCACCGTACGCGAAACTCCCGTGCTCGCGGCCTGGTTCACGCTGGACGGCAAAGGCGCCACCGTAGAACTCGCCCGTACGTCTGAGGTGATCGAGTCGCTGTGCGTTGCCTTCCTCCGCACGGACCATGTTTCTGACGATTTGTCAGACCGGGCCCGCTGGCTGGTCCGCGTCATCCTCTCCCTGCTCGCCATGCCCGGCCGTGACGAGGCCGACGAGCGTGCCATGCTCCGGCGGTTCGTCGCCCCCGTCGTTGGTCCGGGTCCGGCCGGAAAGCAGCACAAGACCGGCTCCGGCTGCACTTCGCGCTGCTGGACACCGACGGTAACGGGGTCGAGGAGCGGGTAGAACTCGCCGTCGCCGTCGCGGGTCTCGGTGACACCGTCGGTGTACAGCAGCAGTCGGTCCCCTGCCGGGAACGGGATCACCTGCACCCGGTGCTCGCGGTCCAGGAGTCCGGACAGGTTCAGTGGCAACGCGTGCGAAGCCAGATCCACGGCGCGGACCCCGGCACTGTAGGGGTAGGGCCAGGGTGCGGACCTCGGCCGTGGCCTCGCCGGCCCGGTCTCGGCCCTGGGGGAGCGGGCGGAGACGCACATCAACGAGATCGAACGGGCCCGCGCCCGGGCTGCCGCTGGCAACACGGCCTGAGGCCGACTGCGCACGGACCGGGCGCCCGGCTCCCACGGATCACCCGAAACTGACCCGGTCCAGCCAGAAGGCGAGCAGCTCCGCGTCGCCGAAGACCTCGATTCCCTCGCTGTCTACCGGCCGCCTTCGGTAGGCGACCAGCAGCAGCTCGGTCAGCGGTCCGCGCACGGCCACTGCGGACTTCTCGTGCGCGCGGCGCCAGACGATGGTGTCACCGGTGAGGTCGACCACCCACTCCGCCGCGGCTTCCGGCGCGGTGTCGGTGGCGTGGAAGTGGAGGGTGCGGCCCGGGCCGAGCAGTTCGCGCATCCGGGGGTGGACCTCGAAGTGCACCGGCAGTGAACCGAGCTCCATCCACTCGTCGAAGGCGTCGGCGGCGATCTCCTCGTCGAGGATGAACTCCCCTCCGAGGGCCAGGGCCGTGTCAGCCCGGTGGAGGGCCGTTTCGTGGGTGAATCTGCGGGCGTAGAACAGCGTGTTCCCGCCGGGGACCGGGGTCCACAACTGTGTGTCGGGCCCGGCTGCGCGCAGTGTGTCCGCCAGTTGTGCGGCGCCTTCGGCGAGCCAGAGGCCGAGTACGGCGGGGTCTTCGTCCGGGTACGGGGAGAGGTCCCGGAAGTCCTCGTCGGTGAGCGGTTCCGTCGCCCGGGTCCGTACGGTCCTCTCGGCGCAGTAACGGTCGTAGGTCAAAAGGCTCATGACTTCACGGTAATCCGCACCGCCGGCAGGTTCGACCTGACCGTTCATCAGGCAATTGCGCCACTCGGTGGAATCCCTGACATAAGCCTTCCGGAACGCCCCTATGCTGCGCGTCGGAAGTACCCGTACAGGCATTTATCCACCCTTTTGGTTGCTCGATCGAGGATGAACATGACCGCCTTTCAGCTCTGCCCGGACAACCCAGCGACCCAACTTTCCGGGCCGCTCGCCCTGGGCGCCGCCGACTTCCGGGAACAGTTGGTCAGTGCCGCGCACTGGGTCGCCGACTATCTGGAGCAGGTACAGGACGGGCCGGTTGTGCGGACCCGGAGTGACGAACAGCGGCGGGCGCTGGCCGGCTCCCCACTGCGACCCACGGGTAGACCCGTACCGGAATTCCTCGACTTCCTCGACCGGGAGGTCGCCCCGTATCCGTGCGGCAACGGGCATCCGGCGTTCTTCGGGTGGATCAACAGTGCGCCCGCCCCGGTCGGGATCATCGCTGAGATGGTCGCGGCGGCGTTGAACCCGAGCTGCGGAATGGGTGAACACGCGCTGGTGGACATGGAACGCGGCGCGGTACGGGCGCTGGCCGAGCTGGCGGGTCTGCCGTCGCGCACCGGCGGTGTCCTGACCAGCGGCGGTTCGCTGGCGAACCTGCTCTGCCTGGCGACGGCCCGGACCTGGTTCCTCACGGAGATGGGCGCGTCGGACGGCCCCGCGTACGGCGCGGCGCAGGCGCGATTGGTCTGCTACCAGTCCGGGGACACGCACATGAGCGTGGGAAAAACCGTACAGACATTGGGACTTGCCGCGTCACAACTGCGGACCGTCGCCGTGGACGAAGCGCGACGGCTGGATCCTGCGGCGCTGCGTGCGGCCCTTGACGACGATGTACGGAATGGGCTGCTGCCGTTCTGCGTGGTTTCAACGGTGGGCTCCACAGCCACCGGGGCAATCGACCCGGTGGAGGAAATCACGGCTGTGTGCCGGCAGTTCGGGATGTGGCACCACGTCGACGGCGCGTACGGCGGGCTCGGGGCGGCGCATCCCAAACTCGCCGACTACTACGCCGGTATCGGCGACGTCGATTCGCTGACCGTCGACCCGCACAAGACCCTCAACGTGCCGATCGGGTGCGGCGCGGCGCTGGTGACCGATCCGGACCGGCTGCGGGCCGCGTTCTCGCTCAAGGCGTCGTATCTCGACGGGAACGACGAGTGGCCATGGCTGTCGGAGTACACGCTGGAGCTGACCCGCCCCGCCGGCCGGGTACTCGCGCTGTGGGCTGTGTTGCACCAGCTCGGCCGGTCCGGGGTGGTGGATTTGCTTGAGCAGTATCTCCAACGGACCGCGCTGCTCCGGGAGCTGATCGCCGGCAGTTCGCACCTTGAACTCGTCGCCGGCGGGCCGTGGGCGATCACGTGCTTCCGCTACACGGGCACGGCCGACACCGCTGAGCTGGCCCGCCGGCTCCAGGAGCGCGGCCGGGCGTTCCTGGCGACGGTGCGGGTGGGGGAGACGTTGGCCCTGCGGGCGTCGGTGTGCAGCCATCTGACGACGGAGGCTGAAATCCGTACGCTCGTCTCCGAAGTTCTCACGATCGGGGCGGAACTGTCCGAGTGACCTGGCCCGAAGTTCTCACGATCGGGGCCGAACCGGCCGGGCGGCCCGGTGCCCGGCCTCGTCGGCCCAGCCGGGGCGGCAGGTCGACCAGGCGGTCGAACTGCTGCAGCACGCCCTTGGTCATGCCGTAGGACAGCGCGGATGCGAGCACCTCCGCCGACGGGCAGGATCTGTGGGGGCATGCCCAAGCCGGACGGCCGGACCCGGCAGGAGGCCTGCGTCGCACCGGGGAGGACTCCGCCCGACGACACCGCCCGGTACGCCGGGGTCACCGTCGGGCAGGTCCGGCCGCTCACTCGCCGACGGTGACCCCCGCCCCCTTCGCGTACTCCCGCAACCCGCCCCGCGCCACCGCCAGGTCCGCCAGCGTCAGCCCGGGCATCACCGCGTCGACGTAGTCGCCCATCGCCGCCTCCCGGTCGATGACGTCCCGCGGCGCCCAGTGCCCGGCGATGTCGCGTCGCGCGGACTCCACGGGCAACTCCAGACCCAGGCGCAGCCCCGCGGCGGAAGCCGTCTCCGGCTCCGTCAGGTAGCGGTAGTCCATCGAGCCCGGTTCCGGCGACAGCACCTCCACGTCCAGCGACGCGATCGCCCCGCGCCCGGCGTCGACCAGGGCACGCATCGACGCCAGATTGTCCGCCAGGAGGTCAGGTGTCATACCTATGTGTCCGATGACAAAGCCGACCTTGAGGAGGAGCCCCTGGTCGCGGGCCGTGCGCATCGCCTGGACGTTGTGCTCGAACATCCGCTCGGCACGGTAGGCCGGGTCGCCGCCCTTGAGCGGCGACAGCGGCTTGTTCATCGCGGCCAGCGAGATCGGCGATCCGGCGTCGAGGCCCACCATCAGCTGCCGTACGCCGATGTCCCGCAGGGCCTGCGCGCGCCGCGGGTCGGACAGGCCGTCGGCGCGGGCGTAGCCGACCAGGACCGGGCGTTCGTCCTCACTCAGGGCCGTCCACCAGTCGGGCTTGTCCTCGCGCATGCCGCGCAGCAGGTTGCCGAAGGTCAGCGGGAGTTCGTCGGCGGTGAGGTAGAGGTAGTCGAAGCCGTTGCGGTGCGCCTGCTCGATGGTGCGCCAGGCGGCCTGCGGGCCTTCGACGGCGTTCTTCCACATGCCCCCGAACTGGATCGAGCAGAACGAACAGGCGTCGTTGCGGCGGAACTTGATGCAGCCGCGGCCGATCTCGACCGGCATCCCGGCGTTCAGTTTCACGCCGAGCATGTCGTGCAGCCTGGGGGAAACCCGCGACTGGAAGTTGTCCCGGTAGTGCGTGCCGTGCTCGAACACTTCGTCGACGAGGTCGTAGCGCAGTTCGGTGAAAAGCGGTTCGGGTGCCTGCGCGACGGTGCGTATCGCCCCGTCCTCCCACACGGCCATGCCCGGGTAAGACGAGACGTCTCGTAGCTGTCCGCGGTGGAGGTCGTCGATGAGCGTCCGGAACGGGCCGATGACCTCGTTGCCGCCAAAGCCGAAGTCGATGAGGTCGTGGTTGTGCGTCAGGCACTGGGTGGTCAGCGCGCTGAAGTGGTCGTTTCCGACGACGGTACGGATCGCGGGCCGGACGGCCTTGGCGTGCGCGAGGATCGCCAGCCCCGCCTCATACGTGGCGGTCAGCGCGCTGACGCACACGGCGAGCAGGTCACCGGCGTTGTCCTCGATGTACCGCAGGACCGTAGGCCAGGGGACCACGGTCCCGTCGAGGTAGACGGGCGTGATCCCCGGCACGGCGGTCAGCGCGGAGGCGAGCGTCAGGGCCCCCAGGTGCGGGAAATCGGACCAGTCCGTGTGGTCTTCGGGGCGGGTGACCGTACAGGTCGCTCCGTCCAGGACCGTGTTGGAGTTGGGCGGGTTCACGACGAGCACCTGCGGCATGACACGTACTCCTTCTCAGTTCTGTGCTGTCAGGGGAGTGCGACCTCGGGCTGGGTGACGGCCATGACAAAACGGACCGTCTCGTCTCCGTCGTTGCGGTAGGCGTGGGCGGTGTCCGCGGCGAAGACCGCCGCGTCGCGTACGCCCAGGTCGATGTCCTCGGCCCCCACGCTCAGCGTCAGCCGTCCGGCGAGGACGTAGACGATCTCGCGGCTGCCGGGACTGTGCGCCTCGCCCGCGTAGCCGTCGCCCGGAGCGAGGTCCCAGTCCCACATCTCCAGCGCGGTCGGCAGTTCGGAACCGACCAGGAGTCGTCCCGCACTGCCCGGCTTCCCCAGCCAGAGGTCTGTGGCGTCACCGTTTTTGACCACCCGTACGGACGGGGTGTTGGTCGTCTCGACCAGTTGCGCCAGGGAGACGCCCAGCGCGTCGGCAAGGCGGCACAGCGTGGCGATGCTCGGATTGGTGCGCACCTGTTCGATCTGGACGAGCATTCCCTTGCTGACCGCGGCGCGGGCCGCGAGCGTGTCGAGGGTCCAGCCGCGTGCCGTACGCATCGTCCGGACGTTCTGAGCGATGACCCGGTTTGCGGTGTCTGCTCTGTTCACTCTGGTCCTTCCCGCTCCTCTAGTGCACTGTGGTGCACCGGGAGTGCTACTACAGTGACCTTATTGATCGTCAGATTGCTCTGTCCAGGTCATCGTATTGATCCGTCATGAACTGGCGCGAAATATCCGGTGCCCGCCGGGGAGGAGAGCTGTGATCGTCTTTCTGGGAGTGCTCTCCAGCGTGCTGTGGGGCAGCGCGGACTTCGTCGGCGGGAAACTGTCCCGCCGCCTGCCCACCTACCAGGTCATCTTCGTCGCGCAGTCCGCCGCGCTGGCCGGCATGCTGACCATCGTGATGGCCGGTCACCCCGGCGACTGGGACACCGGCGCCCTGGGCTGGGGTGCGGTCGCCGGGGCGGCCGGAGTCGTCGCGCTCGGCGCGTTCTACCGCGCGCTGGCCATCGGCCGGATGGCCGTCGTCGCACCCATCGCCGCCACCTCGGTGGCGATCCCCGTGCTGTACGGAGTGTTGCGCGGCCAGGTCCCCGCACCCCTCCAGTTCGGCGGGCTGCTGCTCGCCGCCGTGGGCACGGTCCTGGCTGTGGCACCGGAACTGCGCACCGGGAGTCGCGCGGAACCGGCTGAAAACCGTACGAAATCCTTTGCTGTTTCCGGCCAGACCGCGGTCCGGACCGCAGGCCGGGCTACCGGACAGACCACCGGCCTGACGACAGACCACAGCACAGACCAGACCACCGACCCGTCGGCAGCGGGTCAGAAAACCCCCGCCTCCCCGGCACGTCGCGCCGCCGGGCTCGCCGCGATCGCCGCCGTCGGCTTCGGCGTCGTCCTCATCGCCATCGCGATGGGCAGCGACCACCACGTCACCCAGACGCTGCTGGGCCAACGCCTGGCGTACGTAGGGCTCATCGCCGCCATCCTCATCGTCACCCAGCGCGGCGAAGCGTCCGAGGCCCCCGGCTGGACCACCACCCAGACCGTGTGCGCCCTGGCGATCGGCGCCGGGGACATGGTCGCGAACCTCCTCTACGCCTTTACGACGCAGAGCGGCCTGCTACCGGTGGTCTCCGTGCTCGCGTCCCTCTATCCCGTCGTCACCGCCGCGCTCGCCGGATGGATCGACAAGGAACGCCTGAACACCGCGCAACTGTTCGGCATCGGCGGCACGTTCGTCGGGGTGGTGTTGATGGGGGTGGTTTGACGGCCTTTTCGCGTACGGTTTTCAGCTGCGCCGGCGGTCGCTCCACGGTCGTTCAAGCGGGAATGAGGCTGAGGACCGTGCCGGTTCCGTTGTACCAAGCGAAGGCGGAGTTCTTCCGGATGCTCGGGCACCCGGTCCGCATCCGCGTCCTCGAACTGCTCCAGGACGGACCGAAGCCGGTCCGCGACCTGCTCGCGGCCATCGAGGTCGAACCGTCGAACCTCTCCCAGCAACTCGCGGTGCTCCGGCGCTCGGGCATCGTCATCTCCGAACGGGACGGCTCGACGGTGGTCTACCGGCTGGCGGGCGGCGACGTCGCGGACCTGATGCGGGCCGCGCGGCGGATCCTCACCGACCTGCTCGCCGGGCAGCGCCAACTCCTGGCCGAACTACGCGAGGCGGAAGCCGCCGCCTTGTGAAGTCCCGTACCGTCGAGGTGACACAGAGCACTGCCCGGACGCTTCGGGTCGGGCATACGTGATCATGACCGGATGAACACTCGTTTCGTTGGATTCGCTGAGCTGGTTGAAGCCCCGTCCGTGGCGGTCGTAGTCGACGTCATGCGTGCGTTCACGGTGGCCGCCTGGGCCTTCGCCCAGGGGGCGGAAAAGATCGTTCTTGCTGAGTCGCTGGACGCAGCCCTGGCGCTCAAGGCTCGCCACCCGGATTGGGCGGCGCTCAAGGACGGTCCGCCCGCGCCCGGGTTCGACACCGTCAACTCGCCGGGCCTGCTGCGGTCTATCGACCTTGGCGGACGGACCGTTGTGCAGAAGACCACGGCAGGGACGGTCGGCGCGCTTGCGGTCAAGGAGGCGTCGCTGGTGCTGTGCGCCAGCTTCGTGGTGGCGGAAGCAACGGCCCGGCTCTTGCGGACACGCGAGTGCGACAGTGTCACGTTCGTGGTCACTGGCGAGGACGGGCACGCCGATGAAGATCTGGCGTGCGCTCAATACATCGCTCGCAGGGCCACCGGGGCTGGGACGGATGCAGCTGAGTTCCTCCGCCGCGCGGGCGAGTCGCGCGCCGCCGCCGAGCTGGCGCAGGGTGTGCGTCAAGGAGTCCACCCCGATGACGTCGCACTCTGTCTTGAGCTCGACCGGTTCCCCTTTGCCATGGTGGCGACCTTGGAAGACTCACTCATGGTCCTCCGTCCGTGCGCCGTGCCTTCGCTGACCGACGAGGCTTCGATCTGATCGCTGGTGAGGTCCAACTCTCGCCATGCGAGAGCCGACATCCGGTCGGGTATGTGGCATCAGCTGTATGTCCCGATGACGGTGGTTCGGGGTGGCGGCAGGCGACTGACCCGAGTGGTGGCCCTGGAAAATCTGTTCGAAGTTTTTTGGGGCTTTCTGTTATCCCCCTGTCTTGAATCGGTCTCCTTAGTGTCGGCCCGCAACGGGCCGCCATCGTCGGGAGAGGCAAACCAGTGGACAACGGGCCTGGAACAGTGGAGCCGTCGGACGGCCACGGGGCGGGTGGCGCCCGGCACCGTACCGGTGCCGGAGGCGGGCGGCGGGGACAGCGGCGTCGGGCGCCCCGCCGCGGCCCCGTCGTCGGCGTGACGACCGCCGCGGTCACCGCCGCCGCAATCGTCGTGGGCGTCGTCCTGGTGGGCGACTCCGGCGACAGGACCAAGCACGAGAGCGCGGGCCGGACCCGGGCCCCGTCCGGCACCTCAGCGACCGGATCGCCCACGGGACCGGCCTCGACGGACCCGGGCAGCAGTCTGGCCCGGTCCGGACCTGGCGCTGACCAGAGCGCGATACCCGGACTGCCCACCGGACCGCCCACCGGACCGGCGTCCTCGACCGCGGTCCCGACACCGGTCCAGAGCAGTGCGGTGGGCGCCACCCCGTCGGCAAGCCGGACGACCGCCAAGCCCACCCCCCGCACCTCGACTCCGGCTGCGGCGCCGACCAGCAAGCCGACCGTTCCGGCGGCGGACGGAAAAGCCGGGACCTACTCTGCGGACGTCCTCCGGATCGTCAACGTCGAGCGCGGGAAGAACGGCTGCGGGCCGGTCACCGAGAACGCACAGTTGCGTACGGCCGCGCTCAAGCACAGCCAGGACATGGACGCGCGCGACTACTTCTCCCACTCCAGCCCCGAAGGGGAGGGCCCGGGTGACCGCATCACCAAGGCCGGGTACTCGTGGCAGACCTACGGCGAGAACATCGCCTACGGCCAGCAGACCCCCGAAGCCGTCATGACGGCCTGGATGAACAGCCCCGGCCACCGCGCGAACATCCTCAACTGCAACTTCAAGGAGATCGGCATCGGCGTGCACACCGCCCCCGGTGGGCCCTGGTGGACCCAGAACTTCGGCGCCCGGTGACGGTCCGCCGGTGACCGTCCACCGTGGACGGCCTGATCCGGGTGGTCTGTCTCCCGGGAACCCCGGCGTCGAAGCAGGGCCGGGCCTGGAGTTGGCTGGACCCCAACGCACAGGGCGGAGAGTCTCAGGCCACCGGATCCACAAGCACCAGACACCGGACAGGGCAGGTAGGACGGCACATGCACCAGCAGACCCCCGACATGACAGCGCTCGCCGCGGCGGCGCGGTCGGGTGACCCGGAGGCCCGCGACGCCCTGATCGCCGCGGCGCTGCCCCTGGTCTACAACGTCGTCGGCCGGGCCCTCAACGGCCACGCCGACGTCGACGACGTGGTGCAGGAGACGCTGCTGCGCGTGCTCGACCGGCTCGGCGACCTCCGCGACCCGGCCAGCTTCCGGTCCTGGCTGGTGGCCATCGCGATGAACCGGGTACGCGACCGGGCCGCGGGGGAGCGGCAGACGGTGTACGGATTCGACGCCACCTGGGACGTGTCCGACCCCCGCGCGGACTTCGTCGGCCTGACGATCCTCCGCCTCGGCCTGTCCGGCCAGCGCCGTGAGGTCGCCGAGGCCACCCGCTGGCTTGACGAGGACGACCGCTCCCTACTGGCGCTCTGGTGGCTGGAAACCGCAGGTGACCTCTCCCGCAGCGAGCTCACCGACGCGCTGGGCCTGGGCGCGCGGCACACCGCCGTACGCGTCCAGCGGATGAAGACCCAACTCGAGGCCGCCCGCGGTGTGGTGCGCGCGCTGGCGGCGGAGCCGCGCTGCGCCGGGCTGGCCGAGTTGCTCCAGGGGTGGGACGGAAACCCGTCGGGCCTGTGGCGCAAGCGGATAGCCCGGCACGTGCGCGCGTGCGAGTCCTGCGCGGTGTACAGCCGGGACCTGGTCCCGGCGGAACGGCTGCTCGCCGGTCTCCCGATGCTGTTTCCTCTGCCGGGGGGCTCGGCCGCCTTCTCCGGACCGGTCGTCGATCCAACCGGGGCAACCGGAGCAACCGGTCCGGCGGGTCCGGCGGGACCGGCCGAAGGGGTCAGCCCAGTTGACGGGCGCCGTCCCGACGGTGGGTTCGGACCTGACGGTGGGATCCGCCCTGACAGCGGGTCCGGACCTGACGGTACGTTCGGACCTGACAGCGGCGTCCGCCCCGACGGCGGGACCGGCGCGGGCCACGGGACCGGCGCAAGTACTGACACGCCGTCAGTCGCAGCCTCCACCCCGGGCCGTCGCACCCACCCCACCCACCCCGCCCGCACCGGCACCGCGGCCCTGGTGACCCTGGCCGTACTCGCCCTCGCCCTCATCCTCCTGTGGCCCGACGACAAACCGGCCGAAGTCGTCACCGCCCCCTCCAGTCCCGCGACGGCCGCGCCGCTGACACCACCCACTCCCACCGAAGCAGCTTCCGCTGCCGCCACCACGGCCCCGTCGACCGCCACGGCCTCCAGCCCGCCCCCCTCGCCCCGCCCCGCCCGCTCGGCCCCCACCCCGGAAGCGCAACTCCTGGACCTGGTCAACGCGGAGCGCGGGAAGGCCGGATGCGGGCCCGTCCGCGTCGACGCCAACCTCCACACCGCTGCGCAGCGGCACGCCCAGGACATGGCGGCCCGGGGCTTCTTCGACCACACCGACCCGGCCGGCCGGGGCCCCGCCGCCCGGATCACCGCCGCCGGTTACCGCTGGTCCGCGTGGGCGGAGAACCTGCACCAAGGTCCGAAGTCAGCGGCCGCTGTGGTGCAGGGCTGGATGGACGGTGGCATCCATGAGAAGAACCTGCTGGACTGCCGCCTGACGCAGGCGGGCCTGGGCACCGCCACCGGGCCGCACGGGCTGTCGTGGACTCTTGTCCTGGGCAGACCGGTCTGAGTGGGCGTTTGTCGTAGGAGAATTGCCCTTTGTGCCCTAGAAAGTGCCTCGGCAGGTTGAGTGGTCTCGTCCGCTGTACGGTTGGCAAGATTGTCGAGGGTCACCCATCCCAAGGTCACTCATCCCAAGGGGCACTCATCCCAAGGGGCACTCATCCCAAGGGGCACTCATCCCAAGGGGCACCCAGGTGTGGGGCGACAGCGCCTACGGCGGTCAACTGGTCGAATGGGCCCGGGACTTCCCGCGCAGCACGTCGAAGGTCGTGGCGAAGCTGCCCGGTCAGAAGGGCTTCAGGGTCCTGCCAACACCGACACCGACACCAACACCAACACCGATACCGACACCGACCGCAGCCTGACCTGCGGCGATAGCGTGGTCAGGCCAGCTTCGGCACGTGGTTGTAAAGCTACTCGGCCTGAATCGCGTCTGCCGGGACCTCGAAGACGATCTCCAACCCGTCGCGCTCGTTCCCCTGTTCGCCGACGCGCGTGAAGCCGAAGCCCGCGATGGTGGCCAGGGAGGCATTGTTGTCGGATCTGACAGTGGCCCGCACGGTCCTGACAGCGGGTTCGGCGGCGGTCCTGACGAGCAGCGCCGTCAACATGGCGCGGGCATAGCCCTGGCGGCGGTACCCGGGCGCGACGGTGTAGCCGACCTCGACCATGCCGGCCTCGTCCGGCGGCCCGTGGAACCCCGCGTCGCCGACGACGGCCCCGTCCGGCTCGGACACCGCGGCCCGCGCGATCCAGGGCGCGACAGACGGGTCCCCGGCGAGCTGGTCAGCGCGATAGCCGAAGATCCAGCGGGCCCGGTCGCCGACGAAGTATTCGTCAAGGGCGACCCCGGCCTCGGCGCTGCCGCCGGCGAGGTCACCGTCGGCAAGCGCCCGCAGCGCCTTGGCGCTGAGCTCGACGAAGCGGACACGTTTGGGGATGGGGAGAAGTTCGTTAGTCATCGCGGAGATGCTCGCCCGGCACCGGGGGTGCTGTCCACCGCTTTACGGCCTCGGCCTTGTGCCGGAACAGCCAGGGCCGGGCACCCGGCCGGAGTACCCGCGGAGTCCCCGCAGAGGTTCGGCGAACGGGTACTGGATGCCGGCTCCCGCTACGCACCACCCGACGGTCAACCCGGGACTGTCCGGCAGTCTTACGGTCGGCACCCCGGGCAGAGGACCCCACCGTGCGCATCGGCATCACCGGCCACCGCGGCCTGCCCGCTGACGGCGCCCACCCCGTGCGCGAGCAACTGCCCGCGGCTGTAACCTCCGACGACGCCTGCGGCACGGGGGTCCCCGTACGAATCCGGTGGTCCCGCGGCGCTGTCCGCCGCTGAGCGGACACAAGTCAGGAGAAGCACACCCGCCCCATCCTGAACTCCGCCGCAAAGAGCACCAAATCCAGCCAGGACCCCAGAAAACGCCGCCGCACCCTCTCGCTATGCTTCGTGCGCCCCGACGGCCGTGCGCTCCGTGCGCCCGGCTGACCGGTCGAGTCGGGGTCCTCGGCGACGACGTGCCTTTCAGCAGGAAGATTTCAGACCCGCGCGGAAGACGCCCGCAGTGCGGTAGGAGAGGCAGCAATGGTGACGGAACTCGTGGGGCGTACAGCGGTGCGGGAGCAACTGGGCCCGATACTCCTGGTCGAGGACGACCCGGGGGATGCGCTGTTGGTGGAGGAACTGCTGGCCGACAGTGGCCTGTCCGCCCAACTCCGGTGGGTGCGGTCCCTCGCTGAGGCCCTCCAGGTGCTGGCCGAGCAGGCGCAGCAGTGCGTACTCCTCGACCTGCACCTTCCCGACACCCAAGGGTTCTCGGCGCTGGACGCGGTGCTGGCCATGGCCGGTGACGCCGCGGTGGTGGTGCTGACGGGGATGTCCGAGGAGCAGGCCGGGCTCGCGGCGGTCGGTGCGGGCGCGCAGGACTACCTGGTCAAGGACCTGGTCGACGCCGGACTTCTGGGCCGGGCCGTCAGGTACGCCGTACAGCGTAAACAGACCGAGCTGGCCGCCGGTTCCGTGCAGGTCTCGCGGTTGCGGGCGCAGGAGAACGCACGCCTGGAGCGGGGGCTGCTGCCGGTGCCACTCCTGAAGGACGCGCCCATTTCCGTTGTCGCCCGGTATCTGCCCAGTCGCGCCGCGGCGTTGCTCGGCGGTGACTTCTACGACGTGGTGGAGGCCGACGACGGCACCGTGCACGCGGTCATCGGCGATGTGTCGGGGCACGGTCCGGACGAAGCGGCGCTGGGTGTCTGCCTGCGCATCGCGTGGCGGACGCTGATCCTCAGCGGCATCAGCGGCCCGCACCTGCTGCACCAGCTGGAGCGCATCCTGGTCGCCGAGCGGTCGAGTCCGGAGATCTTCGCGACCGTGCTGTCGGTGGCGATGAACCCGGACCGCTCTTCCGTACGGGTGCTGCGGGCCGGTCACCCCGGGTTGCTCGTACGCTCGCTTTCTTCGGTGGAACTCGCCGAGCCCGTCCACGGGCCGGCCCTCGGGCTGCTGCCCGGGGTGCACTGGCCACAGGGCGACCTGAAACTGCCGCCCGGTGGCGCACTGGTGCTGTTCACCGACGGTCTGTTCGAAGGACGTCTGTCCGAGGACAGTCCCACCCGCCTCGGCGAAGACGGGCTGACGCGGCTCGCCCACCGCCTCATCGGCTTGCCGGGGCCGGTCTTCCTCGACAGTCTGCTCGCCGACGTCGAAGCCGTCACCGTGACGAACAGTCAGTCCGCCGACGACACCGCCGTGGTGCACCTGCAGTGGAACGAGGAACGATGAGCCTTGGTGTGAAGAAGCACAGTCTCACCGTGCAGGGCTGGTTCAACCTGATGGTTGCGGCCATGGTCGTGCTCGTGCTCGTGTGCGCCGGCATCGGCGTCTCGCTGCTCAACCGTACGACGGAAGTGTCCGACCAGCTGACCGACCACATCGCCCCGGCGCGTACGGAGACCTCCCACCTGCAGAGCGCCGCGCTCGATCAGGAAACCGGCGTCCGCGGTTACCTTCTGACCGGCGACAAGCAGTTCCTCCAGCCCTACACCGACGGCCGGGCCGCTGAGGAGACGCACGCCGCACAGTTGACCAAGCTCATCGGTGACCGCCACCTGCTGGCAACCGACCTGGCCAACGTACGGTCCGCTGTCGCGCAATGGCGCGACGCTTTCATCGAACCGATCCTCAACGGCGCCCGGCCGCCCGGCACACCACGCGACCCCGCGCGGAGCAATGCGGCCAAGGAGTCGTTCGACCACATCCGCGCCCTGTTCGACGTCGCCGACGCCCACCTCGACAAGGCCCGGGCCGACACCCGCAACGAGCTCAACCGCGTCGACACGCTGCGTAACTGGACCTTCAGCGCGATGCTCGCCGTCTTCCTGCTGACGGGGGTGATCCTGATCGTGCTGTTGCAGCGGACGGTCGCCAGGCCTCTCGACTCCCTCCGCGTCGCGTCCCGTACGGTGGCCGCCGGGGAATTCGTGCACGAGATCCCCGCCGAGGGACCGGCCGACATCCGCGAGGTCGCCCGGGACGTCGAGGCGATGCGGCGGCGCATGGTCGAGGCGCTGGACGACTCCCGGGACAGTCAGGCCGCACTGGAGACCCAGGCCGAAGAGTTGCGCCGGTCGAACGCCGAACTGGAGCAGTTCGCCTACGTCGCCTCGCACGACCTCCAGGAGCCGCTGCGCAAGATCGCGTCGTTCTGCCAGCTCATCGAGAAGCGGTACGCGGACAAACTGGACGAGCGCGGGGTGCAGTACATCACCTTCGCGGTCGACGGGGCCAAGCGCATGCAGGTGCTGATCAACGACCTGCTGACGTTCTCCCGGGTCGGACGGCAGTACGACGAACGCGAACGCGTCGGGCTCGACCAGTCGGTGGACAAGGCGCTGGCCAACATCGCCGTGGCGGTGGAGGAGTCCGACGCGCAGTTCGAACGCCCGGCGGAACTGCCCGAGGTGACCGGCGACCCGACCTTGTTGATCATGTTGTGGCAGAACCTGATCGGCAACGCCGTCAAGTTCCGGCATCCCGACCGGGCTCCGGCCGTACGGATCGACTGGTCGCCCGAACCGGTGGACGGCAGTTGGCAGTTCTGCGTCGCCGACAACGGCATCGGCATCCCCGCCGAGTTCGCCGACAAGGTGTTCATCATCTTCCAGCGCCTGCACGCCCGGGACGCCTACAGCGGAACCGGGATCGGGCTGGCGATGTGCAAGAAGATCGTGGAGTACCACGGCGGCCGGATCTGGCTCGACACCGAGTACACCGGGGGCACGCGGCTCTGCTTCACGCTGCCCGTCCCCGAGGAACCCGCCGCAGAAGAAGCTGCGGAAGGACCAGCCGGCGCCTCCACCACCGAAGCCGCACCCGCCCTTGGAGGAACCCCGTGACGACGCAATCCCCGCAGCCGATCGAAGTGCTCCTGGTCGAAGACGACCCGGGGGACGAGCTGATGACCCGGGAGGCTTTCGAGGACAACAAGATCGGCAACACGCTGAACGTCGTACGCGACGGCCTGGAGGCGCTGGACTACCTCTACCGCCGCGGCGCGTACACCGGAGTCAACCTCCCGGACCTGATCCTCCTCGACCTGAACCTGCCCAAGTACGACGGCCGGCAGGTCCTGCAGCAGATCAAGTCCGACGACGACCTGAAGCACATCCCCGTGGTCGTCCTCACCACTTCCTCCGCCGAGGAGGACATCCTGCGCAGCTACAAGCTGCACGCGAACGCCTACGTCACCAAGCCGGTGGACATCGACCAGTTCATGGCGGCGATCCGGCGGATCGACGAGTTCTTCGTGACCGTGGTGAAGCTGCCCCGGCGGGGGTGACGTCAGGGGCGGGCGCTGATGACGGGTGCGGCGCTCCGGGGCGGGCGTTACTCGATGACCAGCTCGACCGGGATGTTGCCGCGGGTGGCCCGGGAGTACGGGCAGACCTGGTGCGCCTGCTCGACCAGCTTCCGGCCGACCCCGGCGTCGATGGTGTCCGGCAGTTCCACACGCAGGACCACCGCGAGGTCGAAGCCGCCTTCGCCCTTGCCGATGCTGACCTCGGCGGTCACCGCGACGTCACTGGTGTCGACCTTCGCTTCACGTGCCACCACACCGAGTGCGCTGGCGAAGCACGCCGCGTAGCCGCCCGCGAAGAGCTGCTCGGGGTTGGTGCCCTCGCCGTTGCCGCCCAGCGCGGCCGGCGGGGCCAGCTGTACATCAAGCTTGCCGTCGGAGCTCACGGCCCGCCCTTCGCGGCCGTGGGTGGCGGTGGCGACAGCGGTGTACAGGGCAGTCATGGGAGACCTCTTCTCATCGGTTCGAGCACACGCCGGTAGCCGGGGAGGCTTACGACCTCCCGGCCCCAGAATGACATCACACAATTCGATTGTGCACAACTGAATGTTACGCTGCGCAGATGAACGCGAGCCCTCCCGACGATGAATACCTGCGTCTGGACAACCAGATCTGCTTCGCCCTGAACGCCGCCTCCCGCGCCTTCAACGGGCTCTACCGGGACGCGCTCAAGGGCCTGGGGCTCACCTACCCCCAGTACCTCGTCATGCTCGTGCTCTGGGAGTCCGGCGAACTGCCGGTCAAGACGATCGGCGAACAGCTGCGCCTGGACTCCGGCACCCTGTCGCCCCTGCTCAAGCGCCTCGAAGCCGCCGGCCTCGTACAGCGCGAGCGCAGCCTCAAGGACGAGCGCTCAGTCAGGGCCCGCCCCACCGCGGCCGGGACGGCCCTGCGCGGGAAGGCGTTGCTGATTCCCCATCAGATCGCCGCCGCGACCGGCCTCGCGACCGCCGACATCATCGACCTCCGCGACCGCCTGACCCGGCTGACCGCGGCCATCGACACGTCCGCGGCGGACGACGCACCACTGAACTGCGTCTGACGCAAAGGCTTTGCAGTCCGCTGAACTGCGTCTGACGCAAAGGCTTTGCAGTCCGCTGAACTGCGTCTGACGCAAAGGCTTTGCAGTCCGCGGCGGTCCGACCGACATCGGCCCCCTGCCGGAAAACCCGAATCGCGTACGGTTCGCAGCTGGTCGACCGTCACTCGGTTTTTGACGGTGTCTCAGCAGTTCTCGCCGAAAGAACAACGTTAAAGGATGCCATAGCAGCAGCGGGGACGGGCACCCTTTCGGCACCCGCCCCCGCTGCTATCCGGCACACCCCGCCCATCTCCCGCCGGCCTCCTTCGACCGCTCCCGCTGACGCTGGTGGGCGACGAAGAGACGCTGGACAAGATGGGCGCGGGCGACGATGCCTACTTCCCGCAGGTCCAGAGGTGGCTAGCCTGCGAGCACATCACCGGGCGCGGCTGCCACGCCGACCCGCTGGTGCGGGAGTCGTCTGCGCTGGCGCTGGCGCCGGTCACTGTCGTTCCGCGCCGGTGCCGGTCAGACCCCCGGGTCAGCGAGGTCAGCGGCTGCGCGGCGGTCGGCATCCCCGGCCGGGTCGGGCCGGGTCGGCCTGTCGGGCCCGGCGCATCAACTGCCAGTTCCGAGGGTTCAGGTCGGTGTCGATCACCATCCCTTCTGCCTGTGCCGCCAGCCCACCCGCTGCTCATGATCAACATGTCGGAGTGGCTCATTCAAAGGCTGCCGAAAACACCGATCAGGCCATCGTAGGAGACGGTGTTCTTCGTACCGGGCACCGGATGGTGGGGTCAGGTCCGGCACCGCCGCGGCGGTGCGGGTCGCGTACGGGAGGTCGTCGCCGCGCAGGTGTTCGTCGGTGGCTTGACCCCCTTGCTTCGATTCAAGGCGATAGGTGAAAATCGTCATGTCCGGTGCGCTTGTCGTTAGGAGTGGTCGCTGTTGTCTCGGAGGCCTGTGGTGTTGGTGTGCTGACGGCAGCCGCGGTCTGGCTGGCGCGGCTGGTGGTGGCGGCGGTGTTCGGCTTGGCCGCGTGGGGCAAACTCGCCGACCGCGCCGGGACCCGGCAGGCAGTGGCCGATTTCGGTGTGCCGGTCCGGTTCGTGTCCGCCGCCGCGTGGGCGCTGCCCGTGGCGGAACTGATCGTCGCGGTCGGGGTGCTGCCGCCGACCACCGCCGTAGCCGCAGGGGTGGTGGCGTTGGCGCTGCTGTGCGGGTTCAGCGTGTCGATCGGGGTGCAGTTGCGGCGAGGTCGGCATCCGAGCTGCTCGTGTTTCGGGGCGACGAGCACCGCCCCGATCGGTGGCGTGACGCTGGTCCGCAACGGCGGTATCGCGCTGCTGGTCGCGGCGGCGATGTGGGGCACACACTTTCGACCGGCTGACAGGCTGCCGGTCGGCGACGAGATGGGTATCGCCGCGCTGGTGGCCCTCGCCGTGGTGCAGGTGCGGCAGGCGGTCACCATCGCCGGGCTGCGCCGCGAGGTGATCGAACTGCGCCAGCCGCGGCCCAAGCCCAGCGGTCTGCCCGTCGGCGTCCCGGCACCGGACTTCGACCTGCCCGGCACCGACGGGGGTCGCAGCACGCTGCGGGACCTGTCCGGGGCCGGCCAGTCGGTGGTGTTGATATTTCTGAGCCCGGCATGCGCGCCGTGCCAGGTCGTTGCCCGCGGCCTACCTGAGCGTGCCCACGACCGAGTCACCTTGGTGCCGATCGGCACCGGTGACCTCGACCGGAACAGCACCTGGGCCCGCGCGCACCACATCGATCGGATGCTCGTGCAATCGGGTACTGAGGTCGCGTCCGCCTACCGGCTCCGCGGTACCCCGACCGCGGTGCTGGTTGACTCCGCCGGCCGGATCGCCGCCCCGACCGCCAACGGCCCCACCGAAGTCCTCAACCTCATCACCCTCACCGTCAAGGAGCAGCCATGACCGCACCCGTACGCGAGATCATCGACTTCATCGACTACTACGACTGCACCGGCAAAGACAACGGACAATACGTCCATCCATCCGACTGCACCCGCTTCATCACCTGCAGCAACGGCCACGCCTCCGACTTCAGCTGCCTGCCCTGCGGCGACGACGAGCGGTGCGAGGGCGAGGAATACCTACGCTACAACCCCGACTATGACCCGGAAGGCGCCTGCGACTACCCCGCCAACGTCGAATGCATCACCGACCCGCCGGAAAAGCCCACCTTCTTGAACTAGGCCAAGCGCCGTCGGCTGTGGCCCCGGCCCGAAAACCTCCCATATCCCTTGACCCACCTCCTAGCCGACGGAGCATTCGCTACCCGCCGAAGGCGGCCTGCGTCGAGTTACGTTCAGTCAGCGTGGTCGAGGCGGGTGGCCGCTGTGACAGAGGGTCGGAGGACATACGCGCGAAACCCGCCACTGAGCCAGCGTGAGCGGAGGTTTGTCCGTTTCGGTGACTACGTGGGGTGACGTTCCCGACC
>NZ_JBXAWK010000064.1:0-31989 GCF_057291755.1 Kitasatospora sp. UYEF31 | reverse complement strand
CTGCGCCGATGGTACTGCACTCGAAGGGGTGTGGGAGAGTAGGTCGCCGCCGGAATTATCTTGAGTGAAAGGCCCCCGTCCTTATGGACGGGGGCTTTTTGCGTTTCCGTAATTCTTAGAAACCTGCACAGTGCATTACCGACGGCTGCGGCTCCGGCCCCACCGGCTGCGGGTCCGTCCGGCGCTCCGGGGGGAGCGGCGCGGGGTCCTCGTCCGCCGCGGTGTGCGGCGGGTGTGGCCTCGGACGTAGGAGGTCGTCGTACCGCCACTGTAGAAGCGGTCGACCAGGGCCACGCCGATGGCGGCCACGGCGATCTGGAACGCCCACTCGATCCAGTCGACGCCTTTGGTGTCGGCCACGCCGAACGCTGCGGCGATGGCACTTCCTATGAAGGCCGCGACGATGCCCACGAGGATGGTGAGCCAGATCGGGATGTGTTGTCGGCCGGGTAGGACGAGCCGGCCGAGTGCGCCGATGATCAAGCCGATGATGAGAGCGCTGATGATGCCTGAGATCTCCATGGCCGCACCTCCACTGTCGGGGGTTGTGCTGCCATGGCTGCCCCGTTGCGGGAGCTTCACGCAGGGGTTCGACAAAAAATCCCCAAGGCCTGCGGCCTTGGGGATCTTTGGGCACTGCATTGGGTGTCCGAGGGGGGACTTGAACCCCCACACCCGGTAAAAGGTACTAGAACCTCAATCTAGCGCGTCTGCCATTCCGCCACTCGGACTTGACTGCGGTTGTCTCCCGCGCGTCTTTGATAACTATAGCAAGGTCACAGAGTCCTCCGCGACACTGATATCCAAGCGGGCTGAGTGGACTGGGCAAGGCGGGTCACCGGGCCAGGAAAACCACATCGGGCTCGCCGCGTGGCACCGCCACGGGAACCCGCAGGACTTCGACCACCGGGAAAACCGTACGCAGACGTTCTTCGAATGCGGGACTGGCGGCCGCGCTCCACAGCGCGAGGACGCCCCCGGGGGTGAGATGCCGACGGAGGGCTGCGAGGCCTGCCGCGCCGTACAGGGAAGCATTGCTGTCGGTGACCGTCCATTCGGGGCCGTTGTCGATGTCCAGGCACAGGGCGTCGTACAGCTCTTCTGTGGGTCCGTGGGCCCATGTCACCAGGTCTGCGTGCAGAACATCCACCCGGGGGTCCTGGAGGGCGTTTCCGGAGAACGGGGCGAGGTGGGTGCGCCCCCACCCGATCACGGTTGCTTCGCGTTCGATGACGGTGATCTGCGAGAACGCCTGACGCGCCGGGCCAGTCGGGGGCAGTGACTCTGTCGACAAAACGACAGCTTCGCCCAGCGAGAATCCGACTCCGAGGCCGCCGATGAGGACGCTGAGACCAGAGCTGCGACCCGTGGCGGCGAGCGCTTCGGCAGCGGCCCGGATCAGGAGACGTTCGGAGGTTCCGTCCCGGGTGTCCATCAGGAAACAGCCGTTGCTGATGATCTCGAAGTGCGGTCCGTTACCACGCAGTACGAGTTCGCCGTGCGGGGTGTTGACCCGTTCCACGGTTTCGGAAGAGGTCAATGGCTCGGACCTGACGTCGGACATGACGGCGGTTCCCCTTCAGTCACTTTGTCGCTAATCCCGTAAGAACCCTTTGCCGCCCGAGTAGGGCGGGTGATGGGAGCTCACCTTTTCTGATGACACGTGTGTACTGCGATTTTGTACTGAACGGATGGTGAGTCAAGAGATCGGGTGGTTCTTCGGGTCCTTGTTCTCCCGGCCTGATCCCGACGCAGGGTAGCCCCTTGCACCCTGCCCGTAGCCCGGTTATTGTCCGGCCATTGCTCGTGGTCCATGACCGTGCCAAGGAATCGGAATTCCACCGGCACTCCGGACGGACCCGAAGCACCTGCCTCGAGGCACTTGGAGTACCCGATCCACCGGAGCACTTGATCCACCGAACACGTGTACGTCAGCACAGCACCACAGCACAGCACGGGAGAAGGCCGGCGCCACCGCGATCCGGCCCCGCAGGAAAGTGTCGGGAGGGCTCGATGGCGTCAACAACCGTTCGGCGGAGGAGCAGTGTCCGAAGCCGCCGATGGGCGGCGGGGGCGCTCGTTCTGCCGCTGCTCATGATCGGAGCCTGTAGCCGGTCGGGATCCGATGCGGTCCAGACAGGCGCGGGAAGCGTGGATGTCGGTGCCGCCGCCCCAGGCGACGGGAAGACGGCCCCCGGTGCGCTCCCCGGCGTGGCGGCGGGTGACTTCGGCACCCTCAAGGGACTGTGCGGAGCGGGCAGCGGCAAGCCGCTGACTTCCCAGGCCCGGGGTGTCACGGACAAGGAGATCGCTGTCTCTACGATGGCCGACCCCGGCAACGTGGCGCAGCCTGGCCTCGGTCAGGAGTTCTTCGACATGGCCGACGCGTTCACCAAGTGGTGCAACGACGCCGGTGGCATCAACGGCCGCAAGATCAAGCTGAACAAGCGCGACGGCCAGCTGTTCAACGCGGCCACCACGATGACCGCGGCCTGCCAGACGGACTTCATGGTGGTCGGCGGCGGCAACCCGCTGGACGCCGCGACTGTGGAGCCCCGACTCGGCTGCAACCTGGGCGCCGTTCCCGGCTACGTCGTGTCCAGTGAAGCGATCAAGGCGCCGTTGCAGGTCCAGCCGGGGGGTATCCCCGGCAACGAGGGCCTGGTCGCCGCGTACAAGGCGCTGTTCGCGAAGTACCCGGACGCCAAGGACAAGGTCGGCGTCGTCGGGCAGGACATGCCGGACACCAAGGCTGTGGCGGACCGTTACGCGGACGCGGTGGCCAAGGCCGGCGGCACGGTGGTCTCCACCCAGCTCGCCGCGCCGATCGGTGCGATCTGGCGTCCGTACGTCGAGAGTCTCAAGCAGGCGGACGTGCAGATCCTCGTCGGCGCCGGGGTGTTCGCGGTCAACGCGACCCCGCTGTTCCAGGAGATGAACAACGTCGGCTGGACACCCAAGGCGATCGTGACCGACCAGTCGGCCTACAACAACCTCAACATTGAATCGGCCAAGCAGGCTCAGGTCCCGGACTTCTACTCCTACCTGACCTTTGTGCCGCAGGAGTTGGGCAAGGACCACCCGGTCGCCAAGCAGGCGGCCGATCTGCTGCACACGGTCAAGAAGAACGACCGGATGGTGTTCTTCAACTACGCCGGTCTGAACGCCTGGCTGGTGTGGGCCTCCGCGGTCAAGGACTGCGGTGACGGTGTCACCGTGGAATGTGTGATGGAGAAGTCCAAGCGGCAGGCCTGGGACGGTGGCGGACTGTTCGCCCCGAATGACATCGGGCCGCTGGACCAGATGCACATGAACCCCTGCTTCGCGATGTTCAAGCTCGGCAAGGACGGGTTCGCCTTCGACCCGGAGACGACGGGCACCGCGAACAAGGGCATCTTCAACTGCGCCCCGGAGAACGTCGCCACGCTGGACAAGTCCTACTGATCGTGCCGCGCCGGCCGGGGTCCGTCCCGGGCCGGCGTCGCCGCTGCGCTCGACCTGTGGTGACCGCACGTCAGAACCCCGTACCTGAAACTGACGCTCCCCCGGCACCACGGCGAACACATGAGTCCCCGGAGGACCCGTGCACGAGTTCCTCGTCTTCACCATCAGCGGCCTGGTCACCGGCGGCATCTACGCGATCACGGCCGGCGGCCTGACCCTCACTTACACCACCACCGGAATCTTCAACTTCGCCCACGGCGCCACCGGGGCACTGGCCGCGTTCAGTTACTGGCAACTGCGCTACGGGTGGGGCTGGCCCGTGTGGGCGGCCCTCATCGTGTGCCTGCTGTTCCTGGCACCGGCCCTCGGTATAGGTCTGCAACTGCTGATCATGCGCCGCCTTGAAGGCACTTCGCCGACAACACGCCTGGTCGTCACCATCGCGGTGCTCCTCTCCCTGGTCGCGGCCATCTCGTGGATCTGGAATCCGAAGAAGCTCCACAACGCCCAGCCGTTCTTCGTCGGCGAAAAGATCACCTTCTTCGGTGTGGGCGTTTCGTACCATGACCTGATCACTCTGGGCGCGGCGCTACTGGTCGCCGTGGCCCTGTGGGTCCTGCTCACCCGGACGCGTCCGGGTGTGGCGATGCGGGCCACCGTCGACGACCGGCCACTCGCCGTGCTCAACGGCTCGCGCCCGGAGATACCCGGCATGCTGGCCTGGGCCATCGGCACGACGCTGGCGGCGCTGTCCGGCATCCTGATCGCGCCCAAACTGACGCTCAGCCCACTGCCGCTGACCCTGCTCATCGTCAACGCGTACGCCGCCGCCGTCATCGGGCGGCTGCGCAGCCTGCCGATGACCTTCCTCGGGGCGCTCGTCCTCGGCCTGGCCAGCGACTACGCGGTCGGTTACCTGCCGAAGTGGGAGACCGCCGCCCCCTTCACCAAGGGCTTCATCGGGGTCGTCCCGGTCGCGGTGCTGTTCATCGCGCTCCTGGTGATGCCGCAGTCCCGGCTGCGCGGCCACAGCGCCCAGCGGACCCGGGAGATCGCCCACCGGCCCACGTGGGGCGGCAGCGCGCTGTTCGCGGCCGTCGTCATCTTCGGCGCCGTCGTCGCGGCCCGCTCGATGAGCATGATCGACCTGTTCGGCTCGACCAGGATGTGGGGCATCGCGATCATCGGCCTGTCGATGATCCCATTGGTCGGCTACGCGGGAAAGCTGTCCCTGTGCCAGCTCGGCTTCGCCGGTGTCGGGGCGGTCTGCGTCTCGCACTTCGGCGGCGACGGCAATCCGTTCGCGCTGGTGTGGGCCGCTTTGATCTGCGCCTTCATCGGTGCGCTGATCGCCCTGCCCGCGTTGCGGCTCGACGGCATCTATCTAGCTCTGGGAACCGCCGCGTTCGCCGTGGCACTCGACAAGTGGATCTTCGGACTGCCGAAGTTCACCTGGTTCGGCCACGACATCTACCTGTTCAAGGGCGGCACGCTCGGCTTCAAACGGTTCGACTTCGCCGGCGTGGACGTCACCTCCGACCGGGCGTACTTCATCTTCGGCGCGATCGTCTTCGCCCTGTTCACCCTGGTCGTGGTCGCCATCCGGCGCGGGGAGTTCGGCCGCAGGCTGCTCGCCCTGAAGGACAGCCCGGCCGCGTACGCGACCCTGGGCATGAACCAACGGGTCACCACACTCGCGGTGTTCGCCCTGTCCGCGGCCATGGCCGGGATCGGCGGCGGCATCTACGGAGCGGCCGTCAAGAGCGCCAGTTCCAGCCAGTTCGAGTTCTTCACCGGCCTGACCATCCTGATGACGATGGTCATCGCGGGACTGACCTCACCCGGTGCGGCGCTGCTCAGCGGCATCATCGTCGGTACGCCGCTGATGACCAACCTGTTCCCCGACTGGGCGCAGCTGACCACGGTCCTCATCGGGCTCAACGGCATCGCGCTCGGCCGGAACCCCAACGGCGTGATCCCGTCGCAGCTGCGGCCCAACTGGGATCCGGCACTGCGTTATCCGCAGGTCATCGCGGCCGGCGGCGGGGCGGTCGTCGTCCTGTACGCACTGCGTGAGGCGGATATCGTCGGCAACTGGGTCATGGTCCTGGGCACCGTCGGAGTGCTCTTCGCGATCGCCGGCCTCGCCCGGGTCTTCGACGGCAGGAAGAACGCGGGAGCCGTCACCGCCGCACTGCCCGACGGACTGTCCGCGCCGCCCGAAGAGCTGGGTCTGGGGAGGCCGTTCACGCAGTCCGACATCGAAGCGCTGGACCGCAAGCTCGAACTGCAGGGGGCCTGACATGGAGTCAACAGAGCCGGCCAGGGGAGCGGTCTCCGCACCCGTGGGCCGGGGACTCGAAGTCGACGGGGTCACCGTCCGCTTCGGCGGCCACACCGCGCTCGACAACATCAGCCTGCACGCGCGGCCCGGCCGGATCACCGGTCTGATCGGGCCGAACGGCGCCGGCAAGACGACGATGTTCAACGTCATCACCGGGCTTCAGCCGCCCTCGCGGGGGACGGTGTCCCTGGACGGCCGCGACGTCAGCAAGCTCGCGCCGTTCCGCCGGGCCCGCCTGGGGATGGCCCGTACGTTCCAACGGCTTGAGCTTTTCGGGTCGTTGAGCGTACGGGAGAACATCCACGTGGCGGCGGTGCAGTACCGCAGGCGGAACCGGGGTTCGGGCAGTGCGCACGCCGCCACCGCGCAGCTGATCGAACGGCTCAACCTGGGGGCGCTCAGCGAACTGCGGGCCGATTCGCTGCCCACTGGGCAGGGGCGGATGGTCGAGCTGGCGCGGGCGATGGCCTGCGGGCCGCGCGTCCTGCTGCTTGACGAACCGGCCTCGGGGCAGGACGAGAGTGAAACGCTCGAATTCTCCCGGGTGTTGCGGGAAGTCGCCGCGTCCGGGGTCGCGGTGCTGCTGGTCGAGCACGACATGGACCTCGTCATGTCCTGCTGCGACGAACTGCACGTGCTGGACTTCGGCAAGAAGCTCGCCAACGGCACCCCCGCGCAGATCCAGGCCGACCCTGGCGTCCGTGCCGCCTATCTGGGCGAGGACGACGCGGCACTGCCGCCGGCGACCGTACAGGAGCCCGCATGACGTCCGTACAGCCGAAGGTGACCGGCGCGCTCGTCACCGCACCGCCGCTGCTCGAACTCCGTGGGATCAGCGCGGGTTACGAGCAGGTCGAAGTGCTGCACGGAGTCGACCTGGCCGTCCCGGCCGGGGCGGTGGTCGCTGTGCTCGGTCCCAACGGGGCGGGCAAGACGACCATGCTGAAGGTCGCGTCCGGGCAGCACCCGCCCACCCGCGGGGACATCTACCTGGCCGGGCGGTGCGTCACCGGCGCGGCGCCGGTCGACCTGGCCAGGCTCGGAGTGTGCAGCATCCCGGAGGGCCGGGGTGTGTTCCCGAACCTGACCGTCTCCGAGAACCTGTGGATGGCGACCCACCGGGGGATGAGCCGCGCGCAGATCGAGGAGCGGGTCTTCCCGGTCTTCCCCCGGCTGAAGGAGCGCCGCCGGCAGGCGGCGGGCACCATGTCGGGCGGCGAGCAGCAGATGCTGGCGATGGCGAGGGCCATCGCCACTGATCCGGCGGTCCTGCTGATCGACGAACTGTCCATGGGGCTGGCCCCGTTGGTGGTCGAGCAGCTTTTTGCGATCGTCGCCCAGATCGCCCGCACCGGCGTGACGGTGCTCCTCGTCGAACAGTTCGCCCGTACGGCCCTGGGCGTCGCCGACCTCGCCGCGGTGATGACTGGCGGACGCATCACCCAGGTCGGGGCCCCGGCCGAGGTCGCCGAGGGCCTGCACAGCGCCTACCTGGGCGGAAGCACCGAAAAGACGTCTCAAGCACCAACTCCGTCTGCGCACAACACATCTGCAACGCCGTCGGACCTCCGTGAGGTGGATCAACCATGAGCATGAACACCGCCGCGAACCCCGACGGGCAGCCGTCGGGTCACCGCGCCCCAGATTCGCTGTACGGGCAGGACAACACGCAGGTCCTGCCGGTCACCCCGGCGGCCCCCGCGATGCCCGCGCCGCCGTCCGCGGCTCCGTTCGGCGGACCGGGACGGTATCCGGCGCAGCCGCCGGTCAGCCCCGTCGGACCGGGCCGGCACGCGTCCGGCGCGGACAGCGACCGGGTCGCCCGGCTGAGCGTCGACGTGGCCGGGATGCGGGTCAAGGCGCCAGGCACCGGCCTCGACACCAACCTGATGTGGCTCGGTGTGGCCTTGCTCGTCGGCGGGATCGCGACCTCCCTCGGCGCGTACCTGATGGTGCACTCCACCACCAACGTGCTGACCCAGCGGGACGCCATCGTGGCCGCCATCTGCGGCATCCCGATCTCCATCGCCGGACTCGCGCTGTTCCTTCGCTACTCGTTGTCCGGTTTCCTGCGCTTCTGGATCGCCCGGCTGATCGCTTTGCAGTCGACACCTCCGGAGGATGGGCTACCGATCGGTAAGGGTGCTGAATAGTCTTACGGGAAAGCACTGGTGACCGGACATCAGCAGCTGATCCCGGCCCAGCCGACCGGAGGCGATGATGAGTGAGACCCCGGATATGCCGGTGACCCCGGCCGGTCAGGCTCCCCGGAGCCGGTTCGCCGTGCCGCACGACTGGCGCGGCTGGCTGGTCTGGGGCGCGGGAGCGCTGTGGCTGGTCGCGATGGTGGTGGCGGTCGCCGAGATCGTTTCGATGTTCAGCTGAGGCGACAAGAAACCGCTTTGGTACGGGTTCTCCCGTACCAAAGCGGTTTTCGCCTGTCAGGCGGGGAGATCGACCAGGCCGGCGAGCTGGGTCCGGTAGCGGTCGGCGGTGCCGAGCAGCAGCGAGCAGGCCATCGCGCGCTTCAGGTAGAGGTGCGCCGGGTGTTCCCAGGTGAACCCGATGCCGCCGTGCATCTGTACGCACTCCTCCGCGGCTGTGACCGCGACGTCGCCGCAGTACGCCTGGGCCAGCGCCGCGGCGATCGCCGTGTCCGGGGACTCCTCGGCCACGCAGGAGGCCGCGTAGCGGGCCGTCGCTCTGGCGGTGGCCACCTGGGCCCACACGTCGGCCGCACGGTGCCGCAGCGCCTGGAAGGAGCCGATCGGGCGGCCGAACTGGCGCCGGGACTTCAGGTAGGCCACCGCGGTGTCCAACGCCTGCTCGGCGACGCCGAGTTGCTCCGAGGCCAGGAGAGCGGCCCCGTGGGTGAGCGTGCGGGTGAGGATCGCCGCGGCGGCGTCCGGACCCGCGATGAGGGTCGCCCGTACGCCGTCGAAGGTGACCGTGCCGACCGGCCGGGTGGCGTCCAGACTCGGCACGGGGGCCCGGGACAGCCCGGTCGCCGAGCCCTCGACGAGCATGAGGTGCGGGGTGCCTTCGATGGTCGCGGGCACGACCAGCAGGTCGGCGATGTCCGCGGCCAGGACCGTGTGCACCGTCCCGGTGAGCAGCAGTGCCGGGGGTCCGGGGGTTGTCCCCCGGGTGGATACGGTGCCGTCGACGGTCACGGTGACCGACTCGGGGAAAGCGGAGTCGGCCCGGCTGGTGGCGCCGACGACCAGGGTCCCCGTACGGCTGCCGTCGGCGAGACCGCGCAGCGCGTTGTCCCGTACGTCCGTGACTTCGCAGGCCAGGAGCGCCGTGGTGGCCAGGACCGCACTGGCGAAGTACGGGACGGGCGCCACCGCCTTGGCCAGTTCCTCCAGGACCACCGCGACCTCCCGGGCCGAAGCGTCGGCCCCGCCCAGCAGCTCCGGGATCAACAGTCCGGCCAGGCCGAGTTCGACGGCCACCGTCTTCCACAGACTCTCGTCGTACGGCTGGTCCCCGTCGAGCCGGGCGATGACGCTCTGCGGCGCGCAGCGGCCGGCCAGCACGGCACTCAGGGTGCCGCGCAGGTCCTCCTCGATCTCGCTGTAGAGGAGGGAGGGGATGTCGGGACTGGTGATGGGGACGTTGCTCACCGGGGGATCTCCTTCCAGGGCACTTTGGTGTCGGTACGCGGCTCGCGCGGCAGTTCGAGGACCCGGTCGGCGATCACGCCGCGCAGCACCTCGGAGGTGCCCCCCTCGATCGAATTGCCCTTCGCCCGGAGGTAGTAGTAACCCGGGTGCCTGGCTCCGTCGCGCACTTCCAGTTCCACGCGGCGGAACTCGTAGTCGTCGTAGCCGAGTCCCTCCTCGCCGAGCAGGTTCAGCCACAGGCGTGTGACGTCCTGGTTGAGCCGGGCGAAGGCGAGCTTCCCGGCGGAACCCTCAGGACCGACCGAACCGGCCGCCAGCTGCTGCCGGGTGCGCTCGTTGGCCAGCCGGGCCGCCTCGCACTCCACCCAGGCCCGCAGGACCGCGTCGTGCAGTCCTGGGGTGCGCAGGTCCTCGCGGTCACGCCAGGTCCGGGCGACCGCGCTGACCGGCGCGCTCTCCCGGGCTGCCGCGCCGCCGCCGATGGCCACCCGTTCGTTCATCAGGGTGGTGTTGGAGATCGCCCAGCCCTGGCCGACTTCACCGCAGCGCATCGAGTCGGGGATGCGCACATCGGTGAGGAATACCTCGTTGAACTCGGCCTGCCCCGTGGCCTGGCGCAGCGGGCGCACCTCGACGCCGGGAGCCGTCATGTCCAGGAAGAAGTACGTCAGTCCCTGGTGCTTGGGGACGTCCGGGTCGGTGCGCGCGATCAGCATCGCCCACCTGGCCTTGTGCGCGAGCGAGGTCCACACCTTCTGCCCGTTGACGACCCATTCGGTGCCGTCCGCCGACCGCACCGCGCGGGTGGCGAGCCCGGCCAGGTCGGAACCGGCGCCCGGCTCGCTGAACAGCTGGCACCACACCTCCTCGCCGGTCCACAGTGGGCGCAGGAGGCGCTCCTTCTGCTCCGGGGTGCCGTGCGCGGCGATGGTCGGCGCGGCCATCCCGAGGCCGATCGGATTGCGCATCGGGCTCGACGGGCGGGCGCCGACGGCGGCCAGCTGGTCCTCGACGACCTGCTGGAGGGCGCGCGACGCGGCGAGTCCGCCGCTGCCGGCGGGGAAGTGGACCCAGGCGAGGCCCGCGTCGAAGCGGGCACCGAGGAATTCGGCGGGGTCGGTGCTGGCGGGGTCTTGGGCGGCGGCCAGGTCGCGCACCCGCCCACGGATCTCATCCGCGGTAAGTACGCGGTTCAGGGGTGGCACAGTGCAGTTCCTCCGTTCGAAGCGATCCTTCGATGCTGCAGCTGATCGTCCGCCAGACCGGGGTGCAGGGAACCGGCGTGGTCGACCTGGTCGACGTGCAAGAAATCAACACAGTGTCGAGCCTGACGGGCACCGCGATGTTAAGTCCTGTCCGGCCGTGCGGGAAGAGCGATACGCTCATGTGTTGATCGCTGATCATTGCGTCCAGGTGCCCGGCGGTCGCCCAGGACAGGCTCGGCGGTCGCACAGGACAGGTACCGCAAACCGGGGACAGGAACGCGGACATGATCGTCACGGGCAATCTCGCAGGGATAGACGCACGGCTGGTCGAGCTGCTCGCGGCCGACGGGCTGAGCGTCACCGAGGCGCTCGACGCCTGGGCGCAGCGCACACCACTCGCGGTGTTCATCCACTACGGCGAACAGGGACTCGACCTCAGCTACGCCGAGGCGGCCAGGGCCACCGACACCATCGCGGGCAACCTCGCCCAGCTCGGCGTCCGCCGCGGGGACCGGGTCGCGGTGCACTGCCGCAGCCCGTACGCGGGGGCACTGTGGATGCTCGGGTCCTGGAAGGCCGGGGCGGTCTACTGCCCCATCGACCCGGAAGCGGGCCCGGGGCTGCTCCTCGACCAGCTCACGACACTCGCCCCGGCCCTGCTCGTCACGGAGTGCGACCTCCTGCGCGGCCTCGGACAGATCCGCCCGCACCTGCGGACCCCGCCCCGGGTGACCGTGCACGACGCCGTCGGCCCCAGGCCGCCGCACGGCTTCGAGGACGTCGAGTACGGCCGGTTCCTCGGCCGTACACCGCCCCCCGGGCGGGCCGGACGGCCCGACGACACCGCGGCGGTCTGGCACACCGCCGGTGTCACCGGACGCCCCAAGGGCGTCGTGCAGTGCCACCGCTGGGTCGCCCAGTACGCCGCCCTGCCGCGCTTCCTCACCGATTCCGACGAAGTCCTGTACACGGACCTGCCGATGCACCGCATCGACGCCGCGCTCGGCACGGTGGTCCGCGCCGCGTACACCGGGGCGACGGTGTCGCTGTGGGACCGCTTCCACCCGGGCCGCTTCTGGGAGCGCGTCATCCGGACCGGCGCGAGCCAGGCCGTCCTGCCGCCCGGCGCCGTCGACTGGCTGCTCGGCGCGCCCGTCCAGCCGCACGACGCGGACAACCCGCTGTCCAAGGTGTGGCTGTCCGGGCTCCCGGCCACGCACAGCGCCTTCGCCCGCCGCTTCGGCGTCGACTTCACCGTCAGCACGTACAGCCACACCGAATCAGGGATGCCGCTGGCCTGCGTGGTGGACGAACTCCAGCCGGGCACCGGGACCCCGGCGCCACTGCGCCGCGGCCTGGACCACGACCAGGTCGCCCAGGCCTGCGCCGCCCTCGGCGTGCCCGTACTGGCGGGTGCCGACGTGACCCGCAAGGGCCTGCTCGGGGCCCCGCTGCCGTTCCTGGAGGTGGCGGTCCTCGACGACCGGGACCGGCCCTGCCTGCCCGGCACGGTGGGTGAGCTCGCGGTCCGGCCGCGGTTGCCGAACCTGGTCATGCGGGAGTACGCCGGGGACGGCACGGCCACCGGCGAGGCGCTGCGCAACCTGTGGCTGCACACCGGCGACGCGGTGGCCCAGGACCCGGACAGCGGCTTCGTGTACTTCGTCGACCGGACGGTCGACCGGATCCGGGCCGGCGGTGAGGACATCTCCGCGTACAACATCGAAGACCTGGTCAACCAGAACCCGCGGATCGCGCTCGGGGCGGTGTTCGGGGTGCCCGGCGAGTCCGTCGACGGCGTGGACGGACTCCTGGACGACGACATCGTGCTGTACGTCGAGGGCGAGCCCGGGGTGCACCTGGACCCGGCGGGTGTGCACTACTGGTGCACCACGTCGCTGCCCGCGTACATGCGCCCCCGGTTCATCCGGGTCGTGGCCAGGCTCCCGCGGACACCCGACGACCGGGTGGACAAGAACGTGCTGCGGCGGCACTTCCTTGGGCTGCCTGACTCGCGGCCGACGGGGCTGCCCGTGCCGCCGGTCCCGATGGCGCGTCCGGCCCTCGGCGGAGGGCCCGGGCACGGGCACGGGCCGCTGGCGTTGTCGAGCGGGCGCTGAGCGCGGGCCGGCCGCCGCACAGGAACACGGGACCGGACACGGGACCGGACACAGGGCTGAACAGCAGGGCCGGACGCGGGACCGGACACAAGGCTGAACAGCAGGGGCGAACGCGGGGCCGAACGCGGGGCCGAACGCGGGGCCGGACGCGGGGCCGGACGCGGGGCTGGACACCGTGCGGAGCACCCCATCCGTGTGGTTATCGGACATAAAACGCACATCGAAGAGTGATCTTGCGGGTATGACCAGTCTGTAAGGGTAGGCGCAGCCCGTTGGGCCGCTCCTCGGCCGTGTCGACGCCCCGGGGACGGCTGCGGTCCGTCCTGAGGAGCACACCATGGCCGGTTTCAGGAAGAAAGAAAAAGAAGCGCAGACGCACACCGGGAACGCCGGGTTCGGCTTCGGGGTGGTGGTGTTCCTCGGGGCTGTCCTGATGCTCGGCGGTTTCGTCGGCCTGGGCTATGCCGCGTTCGCGACACTCACCACGATGCTGCTGTTCGGCTGGCTGCTGCTCATCGGCGGCGTCGTCGGCCTCGTGCAGGCGGTCCAGGCACGCAAGGAGAACGCGTACTGGCTGGTCGTCGCGGTCGCCGCACTCAACATCGCGGCCGGCGTGATCATCATCCGCAAGCCGGAGGCCGCCGCCGCGTCCTTCACCCTGTTCGTCGCACTGCTGCTGCTCACCGCCGGTCTGTTCCGCGTCGTCGGCGGCATCGCGAGCATGTCCGCCCGGATGATCTGGACGGTCATGGTCGGTGTGTTCGACCTGGTCCTGGGCCTCATGGTGCTCGCTGAATGGCCGAGCAGCAGTGTCTACGCGATCGGCACCTTCGTCTCCCTCGCCCTGCTGTTCGACGGCCTCACGATGGTCAGCCTGGGCCTGACGGGACGCCGGGTCGTCGGCATGGTCCGGGAGGCCGAGGTCGCCCCGCTCGCGGATGAGGCCGCCGCGTCCGCCGCCCGGGTCGAGGAACTGTCCGCGGCGCGCTCGGGCGAGCACATCGCGCCGGAGGACATGCCGGACGGGGACCGGAAGCCGGAGCGCCAGATCGGCGGCACCACCGAGTGGGCCGCGCAGGACGCCCCGGAGCCGGCGGAACGCAAGTCGGGCTTCTTCCACAAGAAGGACTGATTCCGGACAATCGAAAAGATGTCGTACGGGACTGGTTCAGGACCGTACGACGGCCGTTTCGGGCTCGTCGGAACCCCGTTCGCTCCCAGCGAACGGGGTTCCGGTGTTCCGGGGGAAGAAACCCGGGCTCTTGTTTCTTGAGTCAAGTCACAGCAACTGATTGACATGAGGGGACTCAAGATGAGCGAGACGCCCACCACCGGAACTCTGACTCTGCCGGTACTGCCCCTCGACGACATCGTGGTGCTCCCGGGCATGGTCGTCCCGCTGGAACTGGACGACGCCGAGACCCGCGCCGCGGTGGACGCCGCCCGCGCAGCCTCAGGTGACAAGACGAGTAAGCCACGCATCCTCCTGGTGCCGCGTACCGACGGGAACTACCCGGCGGTCGGCACACTCGGGGTCATCGAACAGATAGGGCGGCTGCCCGACGGTGAGGCCGCCGTGGTGGTCCGCGGCGTCGCCCGCGCCCGCATCGGCCTGGGCACGACCGGCCCTGGCGCCGCCCTGTGGGTCGAGGCTGTACGCCTTGAGGACGAGGCCGTCGACGAGCGCGCGGACGCCGACGAGGTCCGGGACCTGGCCCGGGACTACCGCGCCCTGGTCACCACGATGCTCACCAAGCGCGGCGCGTGGCAGGTCGTCGACTTCGTCCAGAAGATCACCGACCCCGGCACGCTCGCGGACAACTCCGGCTACGCCCCGTACCTGACCATGGAACAGAAGACCCAGGTCCTGCAGACCGCGGACGTCCGCGAGCGGCTGGAACTGGTCGTCGGCTGGACCCGCGCGCACCTGGCCGAAATGGACGTCGCGGAGACCATCCGCAAGGACGTCCAGGAGGGCATGGACAAGCAGCAGCGCGAGTACCTCCTGCGTCAGCAGCTCGCCGCCGTCCGGAAGGAACTGGCGGAGATCAACGGCGACCCGTCCTCCGAGGAGGAGGACTACCGCGCCCGCGTCGAGGCCGCAGAACTCCCGGAGAAGGTCCGCAAGGCCGCGCTCAAGGAGGTCGACAAGCTCGAACGCTCCTCAGACGCCTCACCCGAGGGGTCCTGGATCCGGACCTGGCTCGACACCGTCCTGGAAATGCCGTGGAACACGCGTACGGAGGACTCCTACGACATCGCCGGAGCCCGTGCAGTCCTGGACGCCGACCACGCGGGCCTGGACGACGTGAAGGAGCGGATCGTCGAATACCTGGCGGTGCGCAAGCGCCGGGTGGATCGCGGTCTGGCCCTAGGCGAAGCCGCTGACGGACACAGTGTCGGCGGTCGCCGTTCCGGTGCCGTGCTGGCGCTCGTCGGCCCGCCCGGAGTCGGCAAGACCTCCCTGGGCGAGTCGGTCGCCAGAGCGATGGGGCGTTCGTTCGTCCGGGTCGCCCTCGGCGGCGTCCGCGACGAGGCGGAGATCCGCGGCCACCGCCGCACCTACGTCGGTGCGTTGCCGGGTCGCATCGTCCGCGCCATCAAGGACGCCGGTTCGATGAACCCGGTCGTCCTGCTCGACGAGATCGACAAGGTCGGTGCGGACTACCGCGGCGACCCGACGGCGGCCCTCCTCGAAGTTCTCGACCCCGCGCAGAACCACACCTTCCGCGACCACTACCTCGAGGTCGAACTCGACCTGTCGGACGTGGTGTTCCTCGCCACGGCCAACGTTCTGGACTCGATCCCTGGGCCCCTCCTGGACCGCATGGAACTGGTCACCCTCGACGGCTACACGGAGCACGAGAAGGTCACCATCGCCCGCGACCACCTGTTGCCCCGTCAGCTCGACAAGGCGGGGATGCGGGCCGGTGAAGTCTCGTTCACCGACGCGGCGCTCACCGCACTCGCGGTCGAGTACACCCGCGAGGCAGGCGTCCGTACGCTCGAACGCTCGCTGGCCCGGGTGCTGCGGAAGATCGCAGCCAAGGAGGCGCTGGACGGGACCGGGGTCAAGGCCGCCGGCGACAGTCAGCCCGCTGCCGGAGAGGACACCGGCAGGAAGGACATCGGCGGGAAGGACGATGCGTCCCCTGTCGTCGTAGACGCTGCGCCTGCCGTCGTCACAGTCGCAGTGCCCGCCATCGTCGTAGACGAGCCCGACCTCCGCGGCTACCTCGGCCGTCCCCGGCACATTCCCGAGAGCCGGCTCGACAAGAGTGAGCGGCGCACGGCCGTCCCCGGCGTGGCCACCGGACTGGCCGTCACCGGCGCCGGCGGCGACGTGCTCTTCATCGAGGCGTCCCTCGCGGACCCGGAGACGGGGGCCAGTGGCATCACGCTCACCGGACAGCTCGGCGACGTGATGAAGGAGTCCGCGCACATCGCGCTCTCCTACCTGCGGGCCCGCGGTGCCGAACTGGAACTGCCCGTCGGCGACCTGAAGGAGCGTGGAGTCCACATCCACGTCCCGGCCGGGGCCGTCCCGAAGGACGGGCCGAGCGCCGGTGTGACCATGACCACGGCACTGGCCTCGCTGTTGTCCGGACGCCCCGTGCGCCCCGACGTCGCGATGACCGGTGAAGTGTCCCTCACCGGCCGGGTCCTGCCCATCGGCGGCGTCAAGCAGAAACTCCTCGCCGCCCACCAGGCGGGCATCACCACGGTGCTCATCCCCAAGCGCAACGAGGCAGACCTGGACGACGTCCCGGCCGAGGTCCTCGCCCAGCTCACCGTGCACGCCGTCGCGGACGTCCGCGAAGTCCTGCGCCTCGCGCTCGTCCCGGCAACAACCAGTAACGGAGCGGCCGTAGCCGCCTGACCCCCGGTCATACACCGGGTTTCCCGGCCCGCGCGCCCACCTTCCATCCGTCCGTGGTCCACCCCGTGCGAGTGACCCCAGCGGCCCGTACCCACATCCGTGGGTACGGGCCGCTGGCACGCTTGCGGTCCGGTGACGCGTCCGCCGGACCACTCGTACCGGTGACTTGGTCGACATGCCTTCACCCCTGAGGGGGAACGCGGACTATCGTGCAGCCGACGGCGCGCGCGGGCGTACGGATCAGCCGGGCACCACCCGGTCCGGTCCGGCCGACGCTCCGGAGCGGACAGAACCCGCTCCGGTGATCCACCGGTGAACACCACCCGAGCGAAATGTGACGGGCGGAACACCATCACATGTCGGCGCTTCCTCCGGGGAGTGACGCTCCTCGTGACCGGGGAGAGTGTGAGACGTCCGCGCACCACTCCGGATACCGTCGTTGAAGATCACGCATCGGGCGGAACGCTCCGGGGGACGGAACCCGGACCGCCCTGACACGGATCCTGGGATAAGGAAAGGCGGGGTAGTGGAGCGTTTTACTGCGGGCCGACTTGCCGGGACGTTCCGCGTCGGCCGGGCCACCGGGGGTTCCTGCTGGAGGTCCGGGGGCCCGCGGCGTCAGCCGCTGTGCTCACAGCCCCCGGGAAGACTCAGGACAGGGGCCTGCGACCGGATCGGCGGACACCACCGCGGTGCTGCGACGAGGGCCGGGGCGAACATTCCCGGACCACTGCCCGAACGGCGGCTGTCGTGACGGCCGCGGACGGGACGAACGGGAAACAGACCGCCCGGGGGCTCCCCGCCCCCGACGCGCCCTGCACAGTGGCCGCCGCGCCCGGCGTGGACGGCGCGCCCACGACGGACCGCGCGCCGGGGACGTACCCCGGACGCCGCCGCGCACATGGCGGCGTCACCGGCACGACCGCCGCACAGGCCCACATCAGGGCGGCGGGCATCGTGGCCTTCGCCCGGGAGTGGGCCCACGCCATCGCCGGCGTCGAGTCGCCGGACTTCATCGGATCGCCCGCGGCGGGGAAGGCCCCGGTGGGGCCGCCGCTCGCCGGGCTGCCTCCGGTGGGGCTGCCTCCGGTGGGGCTGCCTCCGGTGGGGCAGCCGCCTGCCGGACTGTCCACTGATGACCCGGCACTTGCAGGTCCGGCACTTGCAGGTCCGCCGCCGGCACCCGCGGCCCCGGCCGACGGTGCCGGACGCCCGCACCCGCAGGCCTCCCAAGCCGGAACGCCCGGAGCCGATCGCCGCGGCACCGGACCTGACGGCCCGCCACTTCCGCCCCCGCCGCTGCGCCCCGACGCCGAACGCCGCCTGCGCAGCCTCGCCGCCCGGCTCGCCGAGTCGCTCCTGGTCCCGCCGGGCAGCTTCTCCACCGAACCCGCGCGGCAGGTCGGCGCCGACCTGGTGGCCGCCCACTTCACCCACTCGGCCACCCTGGAACGCACCCTCGCGCTGGCCGGCACCTGGTGGAACCGGCTGCGGGTCAACGCCGGCGCGCTCGGCCAGGACCCGGACGTCCTCGGCGAGCGCGTATCGGTCCTGCAGGGCGCCCTGGCCGCCGGGTACACGCAGGCCCTCGGCCGCCGCATCCTCGCCGAGCAGCAGGCGATCCACGACGCCGTCGCCGGTGTCCGCGAACTCGCCGAGCATGCCCTGCACACCAGTGAGGCCCGCTTCCGGGCCGTCTTCGACCAGGCCGCCCTCGGGATCGGCGTGGCCGGCATGGACGGCGTCATCATCGACGTCAACGCCGCCATGGCGGAGATCTTCGGTTCCAGCATCGAAGCGCTGCGCGGCACCGGCATCTCCAACTTCGTCCACCCGGACGACGGTGGCGAGGTCTGGGCCTGGTACGAACAGCTCGTGTCCGGTGACCGCGACCGCTTCCAGGCCCGCAAGCGCTACCGGCGGTCCGACGGCGACCAGCTGTGGACCCACCTGACGGTGTCCCTGGTCCGGGACCCGCAGCGGCGGCCGAAGTACATCGTCGCCATGATCGAGGATGTGACGGACCGCCAGCTGCTCTACACCCGGCTGCGCCACCAGGAACTGCACGACCCGCTGACCGGGCTCCCCAACCGCACACTGTTCTTCGAGCGGCTGAACGAAGTCTTCGACAGAGCGGGGCCCGACGACCGCATCGGCCTCTGCTACGTGGACCTGGACGGCTTCAAGGCCGTCAACGACAGCCTCGGCCACGACGTCGGCGACCAACTCCTGGTGGCCGTGTCCCGAAGACTCGATCAGTACGTGACGGGACACGGTCACCTGCTCGCCCGGATGGGCGGTGACGAGTTCATGGTCCTCATCGACCACTCGACCGGCACCGGACAGGTCACCGCACTCGCCGAGGGACTGCTGCAAGTGCTGCGCGAGCCGTACCGCATCCGCGGGCACCAACTCTCGGTCGCGGCCAGCATCGGCATCGTGGAGCGCCCCGTCGCCGGGACCTCCCCGGCCGACACCGCGCGCGCCGCGGACATCACGCTCTACTGGGCGAAGTCGGACGGCCGCAACCGCTGGACGGCGTTCGACACCGACCGCAACGACCGCGAGGTGGCCCGCTACACGCTGTCCGCGCAGATGCCGGAGGCGCTGCGCAACGGTGAGTTCATCGTCGACTACCAGCCGCTGGTCTCCCTGGCCGACGGCGGCGTGGCCGGTGTCGAGGCGCTCGTGCGCTGGCAGCACCCCGAACACGGGCTGATCGGCCCGGACAAGTTCATCGGCCTCGCGGAGGAGACCGGGCTGATCGTGCCGTTGGGCATGTACGTCCTGGAGCAGGCGTGCCGGGAGGCGCAGGGCTGGCAGGGGCAGGCCACCCGTCCGGCGCCGTTCGTCAGCGTGAACCTGGCCGAACGGCAGTGCCACGACCCCGGCCTGGTGGGCCAGGTCGTGCAGGTGCTCGCCGACACCGGCCTGGACGCGGGCCGACTCCAGTTCGAACTGACCGAGTCCCAGATCATGGCCGCCGACGGCCGGCCTCTGGAGCGCCTGCGGGAGCTCGCGGACATGGGCGTGCGGATCGCCATCGACGACTTCGGTACGGGCTATTCGAACCTGGCCTATCTGCGGCACCTGCCGGTGTGCGAGCTGAAGATCGCCGGCTCGTTCGTGGACGGGCTGCGGATGTCGCAGGACTCCGATCCGGTGGACGGTCAGATCGTGGCCTCGCTGGTCGGCCTCGCGCACGCGATCGGCCTCACGGTCACCGCGGAGGGTGTCGAGACGGAGGTCCAGGCCGATCGGCTGCGGGCGATCGGCTGCGACGCCGGGCAGGGGTGGTATTTCGCCCGTCCCGGAGCGCCGGAGAAGATCGTCGGCATGCTCAGTGCGCTAGGCGGCCACTGAAGGTCCAGGCCGGGTCCTTGCCATCCGTACGGAATAAGGGTTGTGTCCGCTAGTCGGACACAACCGTCCGATATCCGACACAGAGGGTGGGTCGGGCAGGTCGTGATCATGTTGGCGATCTGCCCGATTCTGCGCTGGTTTCCAGTGTTGTGGAGCTACTGAGATGAATGCCCGCGTTTGATTGTCTTTAGTGCAGAATCGGGTCTGTGATCCCTGTCGCTGTGCCCACCGTCACACCGAGATGGAGATGAAGGACGGACCGGGACATCGTTCTTCGATTCCAAGGTTCTGGCATCCTGTCACCTCGGATGAAGTCGCTCATGACCGCCACATGGGCTTAGAGAGATCTTCACGTGTTCGATCCGTGATGATCACGCAACAATTCATTTTGGGTGCAGATGGGCTTTCGGCGGCTACTGTCCCCTCCCAGTAGCGCCGGGTGTCCAACATCCGGCCCCGGGTAGAGGGATCACACTCCATGGCACGTACCAAGCGCGTCGTCGCCGCAGCAGCGGCCGGCATAGTCGCGGCCACCTCACTGGTGGCCTGCGGCTCGGACGACAAGAAGAGTTCGGCGGGGGGCGGCAGCGCCGTCATCCTCGGCACCACCGACAAGGTCGGTTCCATGGACCCGGCCGGCGCCTACGACCTGCCGTCGTGGAACATCATCCGCAACAGCTTCCAGAAGCTCATGCGGTACCCGGAGGGCAGCGTCACGGCCGTCCCGGACGCGGCCGAGAAGTGCAGCTTCACCGACGCGAAGACCTACACCTGTGGGCTCAAGGCCGGTCTGACCTTCTCCGACGGCACACCACTGACCTCGAAGGACGTCAAGTTCTCCTTCGACCGCATGAAGACCATCAAGGACGCGAACGGGCCGGTCTCGCTGATCGAGTCGCTGGACTCGGTCGACGCGCCTGACGAGAAGACCGTCACGTTCCACCTGAGCAAGCCCGACGCGACCTTCGCCTCCGTCATCGCCACCGAGGTCGGCGCGATCGTGCCGTCCGCGGTCTACCCGGCGGACAAGCTGATCGACAACGGCAAGCTTGTCGGCTCCGGGCCGTACACGCTCGACAAGTTCACGCCGGGCCAGCTGGCCTCGTTCGTCGCGAACGGCAAGTACAAGGGCGACATCAAGCTCGCGAACAAGCAGTTCGTGATCCAGTACTTCTCCGAGCCGTCCGCGCTCAAGCAGGCCGTCGAGAAGGGCACGGTCGACATCGCGTCCCAGGGCCTGTCGCCGACGGACATCACGGACCTGCGCGGCAAGGCCAGCTCCGGCCTCCAGGTGATCGACGGCCCCGGCTCGGCGATCCGCTTCCTGACCTTCAACACCAAGAACGCACCGGTCGACAACAAGGCCGTCCGGCAGGCCGTCGCCCAGGTCGTGGACCGCGAGGCCATGATCAAGCAGGCCTACAACGGTACGGTCGACCCGCTGTACTCCCTGGTCGCCAACGGCTTCGACGGCCACACGGACGCCTTCAAGGAGAAGTACGGCGCGCCGGACGTCAACAAGGCCAAGGGCATCCTCGAAGCGGCCGGTGTCAAGGCCCCCGTGAACCTGACGATCTGGTACAACCCGGGTCACTACGGCGCGACCACCGCGGACGAGTACACCGAGATCAAGCGTCAGCTGGACGCCTCGGGCCTGTTCAAGGTCGAGCTGAAGACCACCGAGTGGGAGGCCTACAAGAAGGCCTTCGGCGCGAGTGAGTACGGCGCCTTCGGGGCCGGCTGGCAGCCGGACTTCCCGGACGCGGACAACTACCTGGCGCCCTTCCTGGTCCCGGACGGCACGTTCCACGTCAAGTACGACAACCCGGTCGTCAAGGACCTGCTCTCCAAGGAACAGGGTTCCAGCGACCAGGCCGTGCGCAAGCAGGCGTTCGTCGAACTCCAGAAGATCGCCGCTGACGACGTGCCCTACCTGCCCCTGTGGCAGGGCAAGCAGATCGCCGTGGTCCGCACCGGTGTGACCGGTGTCGAGAAGACCCTCGACACCTCCTACCTGCTCAGCTTCTGGACCATGGCCAAGAAGTAGTCCGAACCTCAAGGTTCCGGACGCACACCGGGCACGGGCGGGGGTCGCACCCCGCCCGCGCCCGCTGTCGTTTCACGAAGGAAGCCCGCCGATATGAGTAAGAAATCCGGGGGACTGGGCCGGTACGTCGTAACCCGACTCGCCCTCGCCGTCCCGATGGTGCTGATCCTGCTGACGCTCGTATTCCTCCTCATGAGGGTGGCACCGGGCGACCCCGTCACCGCCTCAGCGGGCGGATCGAAGATGACAGCGGCTCAGATCGCCGAAAAACAGCATGCCGCCGGGTTCGACCGGCCGCTGTACGCCCAGTACGGGGACTACATCGGCAACGTCCTGACCGGCGACTTCGGCACGACGATCTCCGATCACCGCAAGGTCATCGACATCATCGTGGAGAACGGCGGTGCCACCTTGACGCTGGCGCTCGCCGCGCTCATCGTGGCGGTCCTGATCGGGCTGCCCGTCGGGCTGCTCGCCGGCCGGTACCGGGACTCCGCGTTCGACGTCGTCGCGCGTCTGTTCGGCACCATCACGTACGCCGCGCCGGTCTTCGTCGTCGGACTGCTCGCCCAGCTGTTCTTCTCCTCGAACCTGGGGATCCTGCCAGGATCAGGACAGGCGTCACCACTGGTGCAGCTGAACATCCCCACCCAGACGCACATCCTGATCGTCGACGCGATCATCGCCGGTGACACCACCGCGATCTGGGACGTCGTCCAGCACCTGATCCTCCCGGCGACGACCCTCGGCCTGCTCATCGTCGGCGTCTTCATCCGGATGGTCCGGGTCAACGTCATCCAGACGCTCAAGGGCGACTACATCGAGGCCGCCCGCGCCCGCGGCATCGGCGAGCGCTCAGTCGTCACGCGGCACGCCTTCCGCAACGCCCTGGTCCCGGTGATCACCGTCCTGGGCATGCAGGTCGCCCTGCTGCTCGGTGGATCCGTACTCACCGAGAAGACCTTCAACTGGCCCGGAATCGGCCTGCAGTTGATCAACTACCTCAACGCGCGCGACTACATCGCGGTCCAGGGCATCGTCACGTTCATCGCCCTGACCGTCGTGGTGATCAGCATGCTGATCGACTTCGTGAACGCGCTGATCGACCCGAGGGTGCGGTACTGATGACGACTGTTCAGACACCCCCGGCCGAGGCTGCGGCGCCCAAGCAGGCCGCGACGGGCAAGAAGGCCGGCGCGCTGCGCCGGACGCTCGCCCCCATCGGTCAGGCGCAGGGCATGGCGAAGTTCATGCTGTGGACCGGCCTGGTGCTCACCACGTGCTTCGTGCTGATGGCGGTGTTCGCGCCGCTGATCGCCCCGTACGACTTCGACACCTACAAGGACGGCAGCGAACGCTTCCCCAAACAGGGTGAGCCCGGCGGCAAGAACCTGTTCGGCACGACCGTGCAGAGCCTCGACGTGCTCTCCCGCGTCGTCTGGGGCGCCCGTACGGCCCTTGAGGTCATGGTCCTCGCCGTGGTGTTCTCGCTGATCATCGGCGTGCTGCTCGGACTCCTGTCCGGCTACTTCGGCGGCTGGCTGGACCGCATCCTCATGCTGGTCATGGACACGCTGTTCGCGTTCCCGTACCTGCTGCTGGCCATCGTCGCGGCGTTCCTGTTCACCGACGTCCCCGGCGGCGGCGTGGTCACGGCCGCACTGGCGATCACCGTGGTGTACATCCCGCAGTACTTCCGAGTCGTCCGGTCCTCCACACTGTCCGCCCGCGAGGCGACCTACGTGGAGGCCGCCCGCGCGATGGGCGCCAAGCCGGTCACCGTCATCCGCAAGTACGTCTTCTCCAACGTCATCCAGTCGGTGCCGGTCATCACCACGATGAACGCGGCCGACGCGATCGGCACCCTGGCCGGCCTGGGCTTCCTCGGCTTCGGCATCCAGCCGACCGAGGCCGCCGAGTGGGGCTACGACCTACAGCGCTCGATGGACGACATCGGCGCCGGCATGTGGTGGACCGCCACTTTCCCCGGTGTCGCGATCATCCTCGCGATCCTCGGTTTCACCCTCGTCGGTGAAGGCCTGAACGACGCGCTCAACCCGACCCTGCGCAAGCGCCGCATCGTCAAGGTCACCCCGCCCGCGCGCGGCGCGGCCCGTACGACCGTGACCCTGCCTGTCGCTGAGGAGGCTGCCAAGTGACCACCTCTGTGGAAGCGGTCCGTGAACCCGCCGAACCCGTCGTCGTACGGGAACCCGTGGTCTCCGTCCGCGACATGCGGGTCTGGTACGGCACCGAGAAGGGCCCCGTCACCGCGGTCGACGGCGTCAGCCTCGACATCAGGCCCGGCGAGACCCTCGGTGTCGTCGGCGAGTCAGGCTGCGGCAAGTCCACCCTCGGACGAGGTCTGCTCGGCCTGCTCCCCGAAGGCAGCGGCGTCGACGGCACAGTCTCCTTCAAGGGCGACAACCTCGTCGGCAAGTCGACGAAGGAACTCGCGAAGCTGCGCGGCCCGGAACTCGGCCTGATCTTCCAGGAGCCGATGACCCGGCTCAACCCGCTGCTCAAGATCTCCGGGCACTTCGAGGAGACCATCAAGGTCCACCACCCGAAGCTGTCCAAGGCGGAGATCAAGGAACGCGGGCTGGGCGCGCTGCGCGGCATGGGCATCCCGCCGTCCCGCTACCACAGCTACCCGCACGAGTTCTCCGGCGGCATGCGCCAGCGCATCATGATCGCGCTCGCCCTCGTCCTGCGGCCGGCCTTCGTCGTCGCCGACGAACCCACCACCGCACTCGACGTCCTGGTCGAAGCGCAGATCATCCGCATCCTGGCCGACCTGCGGAAGAACTTCGACACGTCCCTCGTCCTCATCACCCACAACCTCGGCATCGTCGCCGAGGCCTGCGACCGCGTCGCGGTGATGTACGCCGGGCACATCGTCGAACAGGGTGACGCCCGCGAGGTCTTCGCCAACCCGCAGCACCCGTACACCCAGGCGCTGCTCAAGTCGACGATCTCGCTCAAGACCACCGGCCTGCACTTCATCCCCGGATCCCCGCCGGACCTGGCCGACCCGCCCGCGGGCTGCCGGTTCAACCCGCGCTGCGAATCGGCGATGCGCGGCTGCGTCACGCAGGAACCCCCGGAGGTCACCTTCCCGTCGGGCGTCCGGTCCACCTGCTGGCTCCCCGTCGTGGAGATGCTCTCCGCCGACGACCGCAAGCCGCTTGAGCGTGAGGAGATCCGCGTTGCTGACGAAGCCTGAGCCCCTGGTCGACGCCGACTCCACAGTCGGCGCCGGTATCCTGATGGACATCAAGGACCTCGAAGTCCACTTCCCCCTGGGCCGTTCCCTCCTCGGCCGCAGTGTCGGCGCTGTCAAGGCCGTCGACGGTATCTCGCTGACCCTTCGCAAGGGCGAAGTCCTCGGCCTGGTCGGCGAGTCAGGCTCAGGGAAGACGACCCTCGGGCGCACCCTCCTGGGCCTCACCAAAGCCACCGGCGGCAGCATCGACTACCTCGGGCGCGAGCTCGTCGGGCTCAAGGAATCCCAGATGCGCCCGCTGCGCAAGCAGCTGCAGATGGTCTTCCAGGACCCGCACGCCTCGCTCAACCCGGCGATGACCATCGCGACCGCGGTCGGTCACCCGCTGGAGATCCACAAGATCGAGACGGACGCCGACAAGCGCCGTGCGCTCGTCGCCGCGACGCTGGAGAAGGTGGGCCTGTCGCCCGCCTCGCTCTTCCTGGACAAGTTCCCGTCCGACCTGTCGGGTGGCCAGAAGCAGCGCGCGGTCCTGGCCCGGGCCATCATCGCCGGCCCCGACCTGGTCGTCGCCGACGAGCCCATCTCCATGCTCGACATGAGCGTGCGGGCCAAGATCCTCCAGCTGTTCCTGGACCTGAAGCGGGACCTCGACCTCACGTACGTCTACGTCACCCACGACCTGGCGTCCGCGAAGTTCTTCTGCGACCGCATCGCGATCATGTACCTGGGCCGGATCGTGGAACTCGGCACCGCCGAGGAGATCTTCGCGGACCCCAAGCACCCGTACACCAAGGCGCTGCTCGGGGCCATCCCTGACCCCGACCCGCACCGGGCGGCCGTCCCGCGCGAACTGCCGCGCGGCGAGATCCCCGACGCGGCGCGCCCGCCGCTCGGCTGCTCCTTCCACCCGCGCTGCCCGGTCGCCGTGGCAGCCTGCGGCTGGGAGGCCCGCGACCTCAAGGCACTCCTGGAGGGCCGCTGGCTGGAGTCACCCGACACCGCCGCCGCTGAGCGGGCGCTGTTCGGGGACCTGGGGATCCTGGAGGTCCCCGGCCTGAACCGGGACGTCACCGTGGCCCCCGGACACGGCAACAGTGCCGAGGCGGTCGTCGTCTACCTGGAGAAGCTCCGCGACGAGCAGCCGGAGGAACCTTTCTGGCGGGGCGTCACTTCGCTCGCCGTACGGGACGGCAAGGTCGTCGTGTCCTTCGCCGAGGCGTCCGACCCGCGGCTGAAGCTGGTGGAGGCGACCACTTCGGTGGCGTGCCACTTGTACTAGGAACGCCCGGCTATATGTAGGAACGCCCGGCAACAGCGCGGGTGCGGTACGGAATTCCGTACCGCACCCGCGCTGTTGCCGTTTGCCGTCCGAAGATCGACATTCCCGAAATCGTGATCATTTTTCACGGATGACCACCATTTCGGGGATATCGGTCTTCAACCCTCTTCAACCCCCTTCGACCCTGCCGTGTCAGGGCCCGGAGATAGCGTGCGGAGCCGCAACACCGACTTCCCAGGGGAGTTCCGCATGTACCGCCAGGGCGACATCCTGTTGCTGCCGATCCGCGAAGAAGCTCTGCCGGAAGGGGGCGAGGACCTGCCCACGCGGACCTGGGACGGCCGCGGGCGCATCGTCCTCGCGCTCGGCGAGGTCACCGGCCACGCGCACGCCGTCGTCGGCGCGGGCACCCTGCACCTGGACCCGGCACCGGCGGTCATCGGGCATCTGAAGCTCGACGCGCCGACCCGCGTGGTGCACGAGGAGCACGCGGCGATCCCGCTCCCCAAGGGCTGGTACCGCGTCATGCGGCAGCGCGAATACCTCCCCGGCGCGGTCCGCATCGTCGCTGACTGATCCCACCGAGCGACTGCCCGAGCGACAGTCCGTCCCACCGTCCGTTCGACCGTCCGACTGCCCGACTGCCCGACTGCCCGACTGCCCGACCGTCCGACTGCCCGACCGGCACGACCCAGGAGCCGCACGCGTGACCACCGTCGAACTCACCCTCACCCACCGGGCCGTCCTCGCCGACCGGGCCCGGGAGTGGGCCGGCGTCGCCGCCGCGACCGGCCCCGCCGACCGGGGACAGGCCGAAACTGCGATCCGCGACGCCTACCGTGCCGCCGGGCTCGCCGAGCCGAAGAAAATCGTCTGGTACGGGTCACCCCTGGCGGCGGCCGTTGCCGCAACCGTGGTCTCCGGGACCTGCCGACGCGACGAACTCACCACCGCGGGCGTCCCGTTGACCCGGATCCCAATGGCCGACGCGGGACGCGGTGTGCGCGAACAACTGCGCACCGAACCGTGGGAGCGGGCGCGCGCGCAGGCCGCGGCGCTGCTCGGCCAGACCGGCTGGGCCGGCGCCTGGCGGGAGGTCGCCGGGCGACTGTGGGACCCCACGACCGGCCTGACCACCCGTATCCGCCAAGGCATCGAGGCATCCGTACGGGCGACGCTGCCCGCCCGCGAAGTCGAACTCGCTCCCGGCCTGGCGAAAACCCCCGGCCAGGTCCGGGCCGCCACCCTCGACGCCCTCGGCGGCCAGCACGACGCCCCGTGGCTCGCAGCCTTCGACGGACTGCGCCGCTGCTTCCCCGAGCTGACTGACAGTACAGGGCAGTTGGAAGCGCTCGGCCGGGTGGCCAGGACGGCCGGCTGGTGGTGGCCGTACGAAAACGTCGTCCTCGTCGCCGAACGGCCCTCCAGCCTCCACCGCGACGAGCACGCCCGGCTGCACCGCGGCGACGGCCCCGCGCTCGCCTTCCCGGACGGGTTCGCGCTGCACGCGTGGCGCGGCATGCCCGTCCCCGCCGACTTCGTGGCCTCCCTCGACGGGGGCCTCACCGCCGGACGTATCCGCGACGAACCCAACACCGAGCTGCGCCGGGTGATGCTGGAGATCCACGGCTACGACCGCTACCTCGCCGAGGTCGGTGCGAAGCCGCTGCACACCGACACCACCGGAACGCTCTGGCGGATCGAACTGCCCGCCGACGAGCCGGTGGTCATGGTCGAGGTGCTGAACTCCACGCCGGATCCCGACGGGACGAGCCGGACCTACTGGCTCCGCGTCCCGCCGACGACCCGGACCGCGCGGGCCGGCGTGGCCTGGACCTTCGGCGTGGACGAAGCTGACTACCAGCCGCTGAAAGAGACCTGATCAGGTGTCAGTGACTGGGCGCGGCAGCAGGAGACCTGATCAGGTTTCGGCGACCGGTTGCCGCAGCAGGTGGACGCTTGTTGCGAGAATCCACAGCACCAGCAGTATCGCGGGCGTGCCGAACAGCCAGAAGGCGCCCAGCGACAGCACCGCGATGACAAACGCCGGCCACGTCAGCCACCCCGGCAGCCCGCCGGTGCGACGGCCGAGCAGGGCGGCGGACCACAGCATCACGGTCGCCCCGACCATGCCGAGTGTGAAGACGAGGATCGACAGCGCGGTGAGCATCAGCGCGGCGTCGGCGTCCGCCTGGTAGCCACTGCTGAACTCCTCGGTGAGCGGGACCGCCGCGGAGACCGCCGCGGAGACCGCCGCGGAGACCGCCGCGGAGACCGCGGCCGAGACCGTGGCCAGTGCCGCGAACACCGTGCCGCCGACCAGCATCGTGGTCCGCAGCGCCCGGTCCCGGTGGTCCGCGACGGGGAAGGCGCGGGCCAGTCGGTGCTGGAACGTCAGGAAGAGGACCGCTCCGACCGCCTCGAGCTGGGCACCCGCCAGCTCCATCGTCCGGTCGGAGGAATCGTCCAGCCACTTGCGCATGTCGGCCGGGGCGTCCTTCTCCGACGGATCGGGAGTATCCGCGTCGAAGAAGAAGGCGACGAGCGAGATCAGGATGAAGAACACGATCCCGGCGAGCGCCCCCCAGTCGGTGGCGCGTCGGGCCCGGGGCCGCTGCGTGACCTCCGTCGTGCCGGGGTCTTCCGACGGGTGCGTGGGTCTGGTCTCGGACATCGGACACCGCCTTCGGGCACCGCCGGATCGGTCACCCAGGCCGGTTCTACGGAGCGGCACCCCGATACGTGAAACTGTGGCGCGTTGTGGCTGGTGTGGGCACTACACGAACTGACTTCCTGGGACAGTGAATTACCGCTGCCTGGACCGGCGTTCGCAGTCCTGGAACCCGCCGCCGCGTTCGGCGCAAGTTCGCGGGTGCCCGTCTACTACTTCGGGACGAAGGAGAACCTCCTCGCGCGGGCCCTTGCGGCCTCCCGCCCGGACGTGCCAGCGCTGTTGTCCGAAGTCCAGGACGGCGAAGGCCTGCCTGCGGCACCTGCTCTCGGATGGACTCAGTACTGACGGACAGTCACGGAATGAATCGGCTCCTGATCACGCCGGCCGCAGCCCCAGGCGGGCGATAATGTCGCTGTCCAGCGGGCCGTTCCGGGTTCCGTGGGGTCAGTCCGTTCGCTTCATGGGGGGAGCCGTCGATGTCCTATCCGCCACAGTCAGGGGATCCGATACAGCCGGACGGCGGGTCCGGGAGCGCAGAACAGCCCACGTACCAGAGTGGTAACCCCTTCGCGGCCGGGAGTGAAAGCGACAAGGGCGGCAAGGGTGGTAGGGCCGGCAAGGCCGGCGCCTCAGATCCCAATAAGCCGTCCGCCAGCGGCAAATCCGGCAAGGACCACGCCGGGGACTGCTGCGACGGTTGTGACGGTGGCTGCGACCCCTGCCTCATCAGTCTGTTCAGCGTGCGGCTGCTGTGGATCGCGCTCGTCAGCCTCCTCGCGCCCCGTCGCCGGGCGGGCGGTGTCACCCGGCGGGTGCGCACCGCCGTGGAGCGCTACCGCTCCGAACTGAGCCCGACCCGGGCCCCGTGCTGCAATTTCACCCCGACCTGTTCCACGTACGCGGTCAAAGCCATGGACCGGTATCCGGTGCGCCGCGCCATGCTGCTGACGGCCGGTCGGCTGCGTCGCTGCCGCCCTGGGAGTGGTGGCTTCGACCCGGTCCCGTAGGCCCCCTGACGACGGATCAGTGCAGTCGGGCGCGCGCATGGCGGGTGCTCAGTGCGGATAGAGCCGCGCCGGGCGGGTGCGGTCCTGGTTCTCCCGGAACTTCGAGATCGCCCAGGACACATCCCAGATCGACTTCGTCGCTTCGAGCCGGTCCAGGTAGCGGTTCCGGTCGGCCAGCGCCTGGAGTTCGACGGTGAAGTACACCGCCATGAACGGGTTGATGTAGAGCTCGCTGTGCTGCGTGCGCCCGATGCGGTGGCCGGCGCTGCGTCAGGGTGACTCTGACATCCGGCTTCTGTCTGCCGGCGCCGCGTCAGGACGGCCCAGGCGTCCAGCGGTGGTCCGCTGACGTAACGTCAGGACAGCTCCAGCATCCGGTCGACCGTACGCCGCACCGCGTCGGCTCTGGTGTGCCGGTCGGCCCTGAACAGCACGTCGTTGCGCGGGTAGCCGCAGTCCAGGATCTCGCCGTCGTAACGGAAAGCACGCTTCAGGATCGGCGTGGAGAAGTCGTTCGGGGACACGAGGAAGCCCCACTGGGCCGCCTCGCGTTCGAGGTCCGTGAGGTAGCCCGTGTCCTCGAAGTGCGCGTTGCTGAAGTCGTGGCCGATGCGCTTGAGCGGAGTCCCGTGCCACGTCTGCGCGATCACCTGGCCGGCGCGTCGCCCGATCCAGGAGGGGAGGTGGGTGTTGCCGACGATGTAGCGGCTGCGGGCCAGGGCTTCGTACCACTTCGGGCTCGTGTGCCGGACGGCGGTGACCCCGGCCGGCAGGTCGGCCTGGCCGTCCTCGACGGCCCACAGGTGTTCCAGCGCGCTTCCCCGGCGGACGAACTCCTGATGCACCGCACGCGGCGAGTCGACGTATCCGCGCCCGCTGAACACGTCGTACAGCACCGCGTCCCGCAACGGCAGCCGCCGGGCCGCCGGGTAGACCTCGCTGCGCTGGACCCGCTGCGCGAACGCACTGCGCTCACCGGGCGCGAGAGTGGGCTCGGCGTGCAGGACCACGCGGTCGTACCACCGGTGGTTGAGACGTACCTCCTTACCGCCGGCCGCAGCCGTCGACGGAAGACCGGCCTTCCCGCCCGGTGTCAGATAGACGGGCGTCTCCTGGAGGCCGCCGGACGGGCGGGTGAGGATCTCCCAGACACCGTAGCGAAGCGGCAGGACGCCTCCCCCGGGGATCGTGACAGCGGCCGGGAAGACCGCGGTGAACAGGCCGTCCACCGCGTGCGCGGGATGGACCTGCACGCCGTTGCCACCCGCGTGCCGCAGGACTACGTCGAATGCGTAACTTCCGGGAAGCGGATAGCGGCCCTCCAGTGAGATCCCGCCGTCGGCGGACCGGCCGACCCCCGACATGACGACCAGCGGCGCCTGGTCGCACAGTTGCAGGCGGCCGTCGTCCGCGCACTTGAAGTACAGGACCCGGGGTGCGGAACCCTGACGCAGGGGGAACTGGCCGATGAAACCGCCGGTGCGTTCGTCCACGATGAGCTGCGCCGCGTCGTCCTCGCCCGAGGTGACGAGTTCGAGTTCCCAGTGCTCGGATCCGCGGTCCGGGTCCGCGTCGGGGCTGAGCCACCGGACGGGCGCGTCCGGTCCGGTGACCGGCACGACGGCGCTGAATCGGGCCCGGCCTGAATCGGTTTCAGTGATGCTGCCGGTTTCAGAGTGCGGTATGTGATCTTATGCCCGGCTTGTGGTCACTCGATGGGGTGACGGCGGGGCATCTTCGCCGGTCAGGCGTTCGGGATTCGCTTGGG